>DHWG01000111.1 GCA_002413075.1 Desulfosporosinus sp. UBA5188
CTCTATCTTACAAGGAGGAATGTTTTCGTGGAATTAACCTGGGCTTTAATGATCGTTATTTATCTCTTTACGGCAGGACTTAGTGCGGGATCCATGATAACCTCAAATCTTGCCTTTCTCTATGGAGGCAAAGACTTTGAGCGAGTAGGACGCTTCGGGGCCTATATCTCGCCTTTCCCAATTTCTCTTGGATTAAGTGTGCTTTTATTAGACTTGGGTAGCCCTTTTAACTTTTATCGCTTATTCATGACCTTGCAAGTAAGGTCCCCGATGTCCTACGGGAGTTGGGCGATTCTTCTATTTACTATTTTAAGTGTCCTCTACCTATACCTTTGGCTCCCAGAGAAATATCAACTCATAGGGCATTTGGCAAACTCGGAAACATGGAAAAAAGGGTTATCAAGATTCATGCCCTTCTTGTCCGTGGGCGTTGCATCTTATACCGGCCTACTGCTCAATGCAGCGGTTCGCCCGTTGTGGAATGCACCGTTACTCCCAGTGCTGTTTTTAGTGTCTGGACTATCAACTGGAGTGGCCTTAGTAATTTTGTTATCGAGTCTGAGCCCCTGGCAGCGTGCCAGACATAAGGAATTGCACGTCTTAACCAAGGTCGATGCAGGCTTGATTATTCTAGAGTGTTTGATTATACTAATAATGATCGTTATGGGAAAACTAAGCTCAGTCAGTGAATCGATGGCCTTTGGTAGCCTGTTATACGGACACTATGCTTGGATGTTTTGGCTTTTGATTGTGGGACTTGGTTTAACTCTTCCATTTGCGTTGGAACTGTTAGAACTTAAGGATAAAATTCCAGTGAAATGGGCTTTGCCAGTAACCATCAGTAGTAGCTTTCTGGTGTTATTTGGAGGATTTTTCGTGCGATATATCATCACCTATGCAGGTCAGACGAATGGCTGGTTTTAATTAGAGGGGGCAGGTAGTAAGGTGCCTAGACAACTAGAATGGACAAGACGTGCGGTATTACGCTTAGCTTGGGTTGGGGTGATTGCCGCAAGTGCCTTAACGATCGAGCCTCTAGTTCAGTACCTCACAAGTAAAGAGGATCGGCTACAATCTACTTTAGTAGGGTATAGCAAACCTCTTGACGTGAACAGTGACTGGCAGAACACTGCCAACGCTCGGGTGTGGGTTAAACGAGATTCATTGGGTGTGATGGCTTTGGTGGCGACGTGTACTCATCTGGGCTGTGAGGTTCACTATCACGTTGAAAAGAAAGAATGGCTTTGTCCGTGTCACGGCAGCATATACGACTTAGAGGGCAGGCCTATATCAGGACCTGCTCTTAAAGCTTTGCCTAGAGTGGCGGTTGAATTGAAACCGGATGGTTCGCTCATCATTAATACTTCAAAACAAGTCGGAATGGATACTCGCGTATGAAAGACCAGAAAAACTTTGTTCATCACATAAGGCCTATATTTGTCCCAAGCAAAGCATTATCAGTCCTCTATACTTTTTGCCTAGGAGGAGTGTCATTTTTAGCCTTTGTGGTTCTTGGTGTAACCGGATTGCTTCTGATGTTTCATTATCAGCCCGGAAATAGTACGGGGTTCAGTAGTCTATTAACGCTGGCCTCTGTCATTCCCTATGGTGGCATGATTCGAAATTTACACTATTGGGCGGGTCAGCTGATGGTGGTCACCGTTAATCTACATATGCTTCGAGTCGTTTGGACTCATTCTTATAAGCCTCCTAAGCAACTGAATTGGCTTGTAGGAGTAGCCCTCTTAATGCTTATCTTGTTTTTAGATTTTACCGGTTATTTGCTTATTGGGTCTCAAGAAAGTGGTGCGGCGGCAACCGTCGCTGTCAACATTTTGGGGTTAATCCCAGGTTTGGGAATAGGGTTAGCGCAGGTATTATTTGGAGAACCTTCTGCCATAAGTGGAAGTACCCTTGTGGTCTATGTATGGCATTGTTTTGCGCTACCTATGATCGCTTTGTTCTTACAACTCTATCATTTCTGGCGTATCCGTCGTGACGGCGGAGTGCGTCCGCTCTAAGGGGGAAGGCATATGGCACGTTCACCAATTAAAGACCTCACAGAAAAAGAGGGCATCGCCTCAATCTTATTTATAGTTTTATGTACAGCTTTAGCCTTAACGTTTCCAGCGGGGTTGGGAACAAGTAATCTAGCGCCTTCTGCATCGCATGCGGTAGCTCCCTGGATTTTTGGCCCGTTCCAAATACTCTTACTTTATCTTCCGCCGTGGTTAGGGGCTCTTGTTTTCCCCCTTCTAATCATAGCAGGCCTTGCAGCGTTGCCGTGGTTGGTTGATTATTTGGGTGATAAGTTAGGCCAGAGGATCTTTATGACATTGATCGTCCTTGTTATGGTCCTTCTGATCTGGTTTATGGTCAAAGAAGTTTGGTGGATTTAATGATGAAGAAGATATTCTTTCTGGCAAGTCTTTTATTGATCCTGGTCGTCCTGCTTACGCTTAAACAAGGTAATCATCCGAAATGGAGCGATTATCAAAAGGCGTATTTTGCTGAACAAGTTTCAAAATTGCAAGTTGAACTCGGTAGAGTCAATGATGAAGCAAAGAAAAAACAACTTCAACAAGACATCCTAAGTTATCAAAATCGTAAGCCTGAGATCATCAACCTCGTCCTTTCAGAGGGTAAAGTTGAACGCTGTAAAACTTGTCATATAGGACTTGAAGAAATATCGAGCTCTCATCCCAGTAATACGTTTGGCTGTGCGGTTTGTCATGGCGGGAATCCTCTGTCGCTCGACGAAACGACCGCCCATGCTCAAATGTTTGGAGGCAGTCATCCTGGCTCCTTAGAGATTGCTTCCTTAAGTTGCGGAGGGCCAGGCGGCAATGGAGTGTCTTGTCATAGTGGCAACCAGGAAACAGGGAAAAATTTAGTGGACTCAGTAAAAACCTCGATTATGTCTACGAAGGCAGGTGAGTTAAGCGTCGTACGCATGACCTTCGGATTAGATAAGACCAAGGAAGTTGCTGGACTTACCAAGGGACAGGTGGCGTATCGATACCCCAGTCCCTTGCAAGGAAGACCTAATGAAGGCATTTTCCAACAGAATTGCCTCAATCAATGTCATCAAAGCGGAGGAGAGCTTCCTGTCCCACTTTCTCAAGGGAAAATTCAGGGCAATGGCTGTGAATCCTGCCATATATTGACCAATCCGACACATACTTATATCGGTGATGATACCACCATTAAAGGGAATAAGAGCGGTTACGGAATGGTCCATAATCTCACGACTCAAATTCCTTACAATCAGTGTAACCAATGTCATAATCAAGGGAGCCATGACATTATTAAAATGGAGTTTTCCGTTCGACCGGATATGGGTAAGGTGATCAGGGATTGGACTGCGGGATATTCCACTTGGACAGATCGCTTGAGTGACTATTATCTGCCAGGAGAATTATTTGCGAAGTGTGAGGTAAGTCTGGATTGCATAGATTGCCATACTCGGCAGGATGTCATGGGGGATGGAAAGTTTTATACCTCCCAACATGATGCCGTTCATATCCAATGTCTCGATTGTCATGGCACGAAGGAAAAACTTCCTGTAACTAAGAAGGTTGAAAATCCTAAGGATCTGATGTTTGAAGAGCCGATCACCAATCCAAAGTTTCCGGCGTTGCAAAAAGGCGACGAAATATTTATGACGACAAGAGGGGAGGAGCTGCCCTTCTTACGTCATAAGGGTGATCATTGGATTCAGACGAGTCGCGTGACGGGGAAAACGTTCAAAATACCCTTAGTTGTCGGAAGTCAGTGCAAGCAAGTCCCTGAGGAACAAGGGGCAGATTCGTGCCATAAATGCCATGCCAGAACTGCCTTACACCCATAAACAGAAGACAAAACATTAAACGATCAATAGTTGACATATAAGAACGGATAGAATATATTAGAAATATACCCTGCCAGGGTATGAGGGATTGCGTTAACGGTTGGGGGAGGGATGTGCACAGATGCCAGCGTTCATCTTAGAGAAAATGTGTCGAGGGTGTAAACACTGTGTGAACGCTTGTCCTGTTCAAGCAATCACCGTATTGGCACATCTTCCAGTTGTAGATCCAACTAAGTGTACGGAATGTGAAACCTGTATTGAACTATGTATGCATGGTGCTATCACCTTTAAGGCTTCAGAGGAGAATAAGGCTATGGATGAACATCAATATGATCAAGAACTTCGGCTCCAGCTAGACGTTGTAATGGCAAAGCTGGTCGATTTGAAAGCGCGCTGGCCAGCTCATTCGGTGCAAGCGTTCATGGTGTGTGAACGGGAGGACTTGGAAGAAGAGAGAGACCGCCTCTTACACCTGCTTAAGTCTACCTGACCGTTGTGGGACGGAATAGTCGGTATCGGAGCGGATATACTATTAAAAACCAATAAGGAGGATAATTATGGATGTTAATTATGAGGTAAAGACGCGTAAAAGTTTTATTATGGCCGTTGAAGATTTGAAGGAAAGTTTAACTAAAAATAAGTTTGGTGTTTTATGGGAGCTTAATTTTAAAGATAAATTGCAAGAAAAAGGCTTGGATTTTAATCAGAATTTTATGGTGTTGGAGGTATGTAATCCAAAACAAGCAAAAGAAGTCTTGGAGTTGCATATTGAAGTTGGATATTTTCTTCCATGTAAGATGGTTGTGTATGAAAAAGAGAACAGCGTTTTCATGGGGATGGTTCGCCCTACTTCTATGATTGGTCTGTTGGGTAAAACAGAATTACTAAACATTGCCTATCAGGTAGAAACAATCCTAAAAAAAGCGTTAGATGAGGCTGTGTAAAATTTTCTTAGATCAAATCATACGTTAAGGCACCCTGTATTTCTGAGATAGGATGCCTTGCTTGTTATTAAAGTCATGTCCTTATTCTCACAAGTAATACATTATTGCAGTTGGCATTCAAAGAATAAATCTGATTGAGTAAGAACTAGAGGAGGACTAATCATGAGTAAAAAGGTATTAATCGTTGGCGGTGTAGCGGGAGGGGCTTCTGCAGCGGCACGACTGAGACGACTCGATGAAAATGCTGAGATTATTATGTTCGAAAGAGATGAGTACATCTCCTTTGCAAATTGTGGGTTGCCTTATTACATTGGGGAAATAATCAAAGAACGAGAGCAACTTTTAGTACAGACACCTGAAAGTATGAAGAGCCGTTTTAATATCGACGTGAGAATTAACAGCGAAGTGATCAATATTGATACCGTAAAAAAAATAGCAACAATAAAAAATAAGGAAAAGGGTATGTATGAAGAGCCCTATGATTACATGGTACTATCGCCTGGAGCAAGAGCAATAAAACCAAATATCGAGGGAATCAACAACCCGAAAATCTTCACTTTAAGAAATATTCTAGATACTGATAATATTAAGGCCTACGTAGACAATAAAGGAATTAAGACCGCTGTAGTGATTGGTGGCGGCTATGTCGGAGTGGAAATGGCTGAAAATCTAAAGCACAGAGATCTGCAAGTGACAATAGTAGAAGCAGCACCTCATATCATGGCACCGCTGGATACCGATATTGTTTCGATTGTAGAAAAAGAGATTCTAGCTAAGGGCGTTCGGATCATTTTAAATGATGGCGTGAAAGCTTTTAAGGATTTGGACGGTGGTGTTGAAATAACCTTAAATAGCGGTGTGTCGTTGCGTGCAGATCTTGTTATCTTAGCAATCGGTGTTACGCCTGATACGGGATTTCTTAAAGATAGCAAAATTGCACTTGGCGCCAAAGGCCATATTATTGTCAACGAAAAGCTGGAAACAAATGCTCCCAATATATATGCTGTTGGAGATGCCATTGAAATCGTTGACTTTGTAACTAAGCAAAAGGGAGCGGTTGCCTTGGCTGGACCTGCTAACAAACATGGCAGAATTGCCGCTGACAATATTGCAGGTTTAGACAGTTCTTATAAAGGGACACAGGGGACTTCAATTATTAAAGTTTTTGGGTTAACAGCCGCAGGGACTGGAAACAATGAACGTGCCTTAAATCGCTTAAAAATACCCTATAAAACGATCACCATCCATCCAGGATCTCATGCCTCGTATTATCCTGGCAACTTTCCAATGACCTTAAAACTTATTTTTAATGAGGAAGGTAAGATCTTAGGCGCTCAAAGCGTTGGAGTTGATGGGGTAGATAAGCGAATTGACGTCATAGCGACCGTGATCAGACTGGGTGGAACCGTCACTGACTTAACAGAGCTAGAACTTTGTTATGCGCCACCTTTTTCCTCCGCCAAGGATCCCGTAAATATGGCGGGATATGTTGCCCAAAATATATTAGCTGGAAGAGTAGATACCATTACAGTCGAACAATTTATGGCGTATGATAAACAAAACACGGTCTTAGTGGATGTTCGTACTGAACTTGAATTCAAAGGAGGGCACTTTGAAGGCGCTCTTAATATCCCAGTAGACAGTCTCAGAGAAAGAATAGGAGAGTTAGATAAGGATAAAGAGATTCTAGAATATTGCCAAATCGGTCTAAGAGGTTATGTTGCTTCTAGAATATTAACTCAAAGAGGCTATAAAGTTAAAAATATCAATGGAGGCTATAAATCGGCGATGCCCATGTCTGAAAAGCCTAAAATCGTCGTCGATTTGGAGACCACATAACGATAGACCCCATGTTGAATAAACCGACGATCCTCGATTACCAGAACGTATTTTTTTACGTTCTGGTATTTTTGTATTATAATTAGGGTCTTGAATCCTAACTTTGTTACTAAAAGGCGGTGAAACTATGAATTGTGACCTGTTGATAAAGAATGGCCTCATCATAGATGGTTCCGGGAAACCAGGATTCTATGGCGATCTGGCGATAGATGAAGGGAAAATTATTGAGGTTTCCACAAAATTAGAATTCAACGCAGAGAGAGTGATTGATGCTTTAGGGTTAACCGTCTGTCCGGGTTTTATTGACCCTCACGTCCATGCAGAACTTACGGTTTTAACAAGTGGTAAGTTTGAGGAATTTCTACGGCAGGGGGTTACCACAACAATTAATGGGAACTGTGGACATTCCATAACGCCTTATTCTTCAGATAATATCTATGAGTATATGGCTGAAAAAGGGCTTATTTCTCGGGAAACAAAAGAAAGGAACAAGCGGGACGTACCTGCCTGGGCTAATTTTGCAGGCTATATAGACGTTCTTAAGAACAAAGGGACTAACATAAATATGGCCTTCCTCCTTGGACATGGCACTTTAAGGTGGAGTGTTATGGGTGGTTCGATTAATAGAAAACCAACGGTTGAAGAGGAAAACAAAATAGCCCAGCTTATTGAACAAGGCTTAGAACAGGGGGCCTTAGGGTTATCAACAGGTTTAACCTATAGCCCCAGCAAATTTGCCGAAACCGAAGAGTTAATTAAACTATCGAGGGTAGTGGGAAAATATGATGGAATCTATGCCTCCCATATCAGAAGTTATCGTGGTATCCTCGAGGCGGTTAGGGAAGCTATAAGAATTGGTGAAGAAACAGGCATAAGAGTTCAAGTGTCCCATCTCACCCCAAGTTGTCCGGAGGCCTTTGATGAAATACTGGCAGCGAGGGAGAGGGGGCTGGAAATCGCGGTCGATACGATCCCGAAAAGTAGCGGCCACTTCAATAGAAGGGACAGGTTACTTCAGTTTATAGTTTCCTCCTCCTCTAAACTGTTTGACCTTGATATGAAGGGCTCCCCAGAGGCCTTCAAGACTCCTGAGGGAAGAAGAAGATTCCTGAATAAAATTAGATTTAGAGATAATCTGCTCCTCATTAATACGGCTGATCCTCAGATGGAACATAGAACCTTAAAAGAGATTGCGCTCGAGAGAAAGGTGGAAGTGGATGAACTGATCCTCAAGCTCTTAGAAAGTGACAGAGATCAACTGACTTTCTGTCGGGGCGGACTAAATAGACCGGATTTTCCTGGACTGCCCTATGGAGACAATATAGCCAATAATCCACTCGTCATGGTTGGGTCAGATGTGGTTTATGGAGAAATAAACGACCCGCATGCCTGGTACGAAGTCTTTAGAAAAGGAGCATTTCCAATTTTTCTGGACTTATGTAGGCAAAAAGGCGTGAGATTAGAAGAAATTATCAGAAGGATTACTTCCCTACCCGCAGAACAATTCAGATTGAGTGATCGAGGGTTGCTCTCCAAGGGTAAGGCTGCAGATATAACCATCATCGATTTGGACCATTATAATTATCCCTCCAACGAGGAAATCGACTCCAAAAATCCCTTGACGATGGCAAATGGGGTTAAGTATACCATTGTTAATGGTAAAGTCGCTTTAGAGGATGGGAAGTTAGAAGAAATCTACGCAGGTCAATTATTATCGAGCTATGGTAGAAAATTGTGATATGGTTTCTCTCAATTTGGGGAACACTTTAAGAAGGTAATTTATACTAGAGGAGGTTCAGCAAAAATGCCAGAGGATCTTCAAACCATTAAAAAACATTATGAACTGGCGATACTCGGATGTGGGCCGGCTGGAATGTCAGCGGCTTTGAATGCGAAAATTAGGAACAGAGATTTCATCTTACTGGGCTCCGAACTTTGTAGCCCTAAGCTCTCGAAAGCCCCACGTGTTGAGAACTGGCTTGGGTTTCCAGAAATAACGGGGGAAGATTTACGACAACGATGCTTAAAACATGTCAAGGAGAAGGGAATTCCAATCGTCTCATTTAAAGTGACGAATATTTACCCGGGACCGCCCTATACTTTGGTAGGTCAGGACCAATCCATTGAAGCGGATGCCGTTATTATTGCAACAGGCGTATCAGTCGATAAGTTATTTCCTGGAGAAGCAGAATTACTGGGTAGTGGTGTTGGCTATTGTGCAACGTGTGATGGGCCCTTATATAAAAACAAAAATGTTGCCATTGTTTCATACAATCAGGAAGGGGAAGCCGAGGCTAGTTTCATGGCTGACTTATGTAGCAAAGTTTATTATATTCCCTATTACAGCAGTGACCTGTCTAAGCTTGACCCACGAATTGAGGTTAAAAAAGGAAAAGTTAAAGGCATCATAGGACCTGAAATTGTAAAACAACTTGATCTTGGAGAGGAACAACTGACGGTGGACGGTGTCTTCATCATACGAGATACGTTGCCTGCTGAGCAACTGATCTCCGGGTTGGAGATGGAGGACGCCGCAATTAAAGTGAATCATAAACTGGAAACAAGTATGCCCGGTTTATATGCTGCAGGCGATTGCACAGGTCAGCCCTATCAACTAATAAAAGCTGCAGGAGAAGGTGGAACCGCCGCCTTGCATGCCATAAGATATCTGGATAATCTGAAAAAATAAGACCGAGACATAGACTTCCTCACTGGTAACAAAAAACCCGCATGTTTGCTCTTTATTAGCAAACAGCGGGTTTTTTAGACTGGTTAAAGAGTGCTTCCACTTCAAATAGTAACCATAAGACGTGCCTTTCGGTTAAGAAAGGAGTCGAGCTAACACTTTTTTCCCAACACTGAGAATTCTTTCTGGCAGGGACAATATACTCTGATTATCCTTAGAATGCTCTGTCTCTGTATTTTCCCGTGAATCATGACTCCAGGATTCAGTTGATGGTTTTTGATCAGAGTCTTGGCATTCTTCATCAGAGTTATGACAATCTGTTTCTCTGTTTCTAAACAGCCGGGCCGTGACATATTCCTTTTCCATTGAATTTCCTCCTTCATAGAATGAGAACTAGTAAATAGTTCATCTATATCAGGATATGATGGACTATGCTAATTGTCTTAGGAAACGGCATCTTTGTCATGAAGATGGAGAATTGAAGTCGATAGATCAGTAACAAAGAATGAGTGATGTTACCATTTATTACCTTTGTCACAGTCGCTTTTTTCCTTGTGATCCTTAGGATCTTTAGGATCTTTAGGATCTTTTTTACACTTGTCATCGCAGTCACAGTGATCATCATCATCGGCACAATAGCAAAAGAGAAACGCGGATAACAATACGATAATAATCGCTAGTTCACACTCGACTAATCCAAGTTGACAACCACAGTTACGTTCTTCACACATAGAGTTTGGCCTCCTTTATTTATATGGGATAATATGGTTATTACTCCATATCTTATTCTTCGTGTCCGGTTAGTGTTCGATATTCGATTAGAAAGTCAATGAACTATGGACTTAGAGAAATGGCACGGCGGATTATTGATAATCCCCATGCCATTTCTGTCTTTGGATGGATTATTCAGCGACAAACGTAATTTGACAGATTGGGATTCGCACTAAAGGACGGACTCCATCGACTGGTTTTCCAATGTTGGCAAACAATTGAGCTTTGGTCAATACTGCAACTCCATCTCGTACGCCACCGAAGCTTCCTACCCAAAAGCTTGAATCCGTGCCTACTCCCAAACGCGTACCAAGTGGATAGTTGTCAAATAAACCTGCGACTAAATTTATTTTATTAAATAACATATGATTAAATCCCCTTTCTCTTCATTTGCCACACTCGTGGCGACATAAGATAAGAAGTTTGGGAGAGGCTCAGATAATTATTTCTCATTTATGATATGTACAAGGTTTTAAAAGGGTGACGAGCTATTGGGTTTCATTAGATTTCCTAAAATTTAGTTCAATTGCGCCTGCTTTCGACCCTCCGATAGGCACAGAGTTGTCCACAAATACATACCTATATAGTAGAAATGAAACTCAATAAATTGAAAGGTATTTATAGAAGCATGGAGTGGTTTAAGAGGATTAACTCGTGTTTCCAGTACTTTTGAAAGGAAGAATGAAAACATGTTCATGGGCTCTCTAATCTTCATCGGCTCTGGCTTCCTATACTGGCTGTTGAAACCTCCCGTTCCCCAAGGAAATTATTTGGTCAAAGAGAAAATCTCATTTCCTAGGAATCAAACTCAAATCAGTGAGGGTGTGGCTGGATGTTTGATTTCGCAACGCTCTATACGTTAACTATTTTTTCCCTGATGGTTTTGTTTCTGTTTTGGAGACCTCATGGTATTAATGAATCGATCCCTCCTACAATTAGCGCTTTACTAATTTTCTTTGCAGGAATCGTTCCACTGAGCGATATTTCTATCATCCTTGGGTTTGTAAGTGGGGCTTCGATAACTATTCTTTCGACGATTGTGATGTCGATTGTCCTCGACAGCATTGGATTTTTTCGCTGGGCTGCCTATAACTTGGTGAACCGAGCTAAGGGCTCAGGGGTTTTGCTTTACTGGTATATTAATTTACTCTGCTTTCTCATGACCTTGTTTTTCAACAATGATGGAAGCATCCTCATTACCACCCCCATCATCATCGAGATCGTTCTGCTCCTGAAGCTAAAATCGCATCAACAATTCCCTTATCTTATTTCAGGAGCACTCATTGCAACAGCTTCTAGTGCACCTATTGCTGTGAGCAACCTTGCAAACCTGATCGCTTTGAAAATTATTGGTTTAGATTTAAATTCATACGTGTCCATGATGTTTGTTCCCTCAATGTTGGGAATCACCGCAATATCTTTGCTCCTTTTTTATTACTTTAGAAAGGATATTCCGAAGAGGATCAACGTTTTGCCAGTCGTAGAAAGGCCTCACATGGCTCACCTCCATCATGGGTCTCATTCACACCCTAACGCGCACCCTCTTCCGCATCAGCCGAAGCCTCCCCACCTCACGCTACCTCACTTATTAACAGAAAACGCTATGTCACCACCAGTACCGGATATGTCCATGTTCAAGGTTTGCATCGCTATTGTGGCGTTGACGAGGGCTGGTTTGTTTGTAGGCGCCAGCTTTGGTATTCCAATTGAATGGACAGGCGTCTTTGGTGCTCTAGTGCTGATTGGGTATCGATGGTATCGAAAAGGAGTTGGGGCGAAAGATATTGTCGACAAAACTCCCTGGCATATCATGTTATTTGCCTTCAGTATCTATGTCGTGGTTTACAGTCTGCATAATATTGGCTTAACTGAATGGATCGTAAAACTACTTCGCGAACCTATGTTAGCCAGTCACTTGAATGCCTGTCTGATCAGTGGTGGTTTGCTTACACTGATGTCGAATCTGTTGAATAATCTTCCATCAGTTATGATTGGCACCTTAACTTTGATAGGAATGGGACTGGATATGCCCACGTTGCATATTGCCTATCTGGCAAGCATTATGGGGGCGGATATCGGCTCATTGATTACTCCGATGGGAACTCTAGCAACCTTGATTTGGATGTTCCTGCTAAAGAAAAACGGGATAAAGATTGGCTGGGCAAACTGTTTAAAAGTAACGCTTGTTGTCATTCCTATTGGGCTCCTGGTCAGTTTATTTAGCCTATATTTTTGGTTAGAGTGGCTATTTTTCTAATGTAAATTTTGAAAGACCTAGACCAAATTTGGTTTAGGTCTTTCTTTATATCCGTCAAATAATGATAAATTATTTTGTTTTGCTCTTTGTAAATGTTAAACTATTAGTTGATAATTAAGCAAAGTCATTTTATAAGGGACCTGAGGGAGGTAACCACGTTAAATATGTCAAATCAGACCAGAGATCATAGAAATCTTGAAAAACCCATCAAACTATATTTTAATCGCTGTTTTTCCACGACCCCCAGAATCATTAAGCTGTTTCTGAGTTATCAGGACAACCATAAATTTGAGATTTACATATCACACTGCAGTACCAATGAATCCATGCAAGAGGTTGCTGATTACTTCGAAGTGGAACCGCTGCTTGAGGGAAGAGACTATGTTGATTACTGCTTAGATTTTTGTCTTGAACATGAGATCGATCTATTTGTGCCAAGATATAATGTTACGACTTTAATCGCCTACAAGGATGACTTCGACCGTATAGGGGTCAAAGTCATGTTTATTGGGAGTGCTGAGATCTACCAAACTCTGGAGAGCAAAGTAAAAACTTATGAGGCTTTAGACAATACAGATATTATAGCGATCCCTATGTCATTTTGTGTCAAAAATTATGAGGAGTTTAACACGGCCTATCAGAAAATAACCGAAATTGGTAGTAGCGTTTGCATGAAGCCTATCTCTGGGATCTCAGGAAACGGCTTCAAACAAATCATAGAGACTATGACAGAAGTTGAGGAGCTTTATCTCACGACAGGTTTCACGATTGCGAAGGATCGGATCGTACGCATTTTACAGGATTCCCAAAATGTGGAGCCGTTTATAGTCATGGAATACCTAGAAGATGACGAATTTAGTATTGATTGTTTAGCGAAAAAGGGAGAACTAATCAGGGCTATTCCAAGAAGAAAGCTCGACTCATACCGGCAAAACATTGAACATAGAGTTGATTTGATTGCCATAGCTCAGAAACTTACTAAAAGATTTAATTTGAACTATTTGTTCAATATTCAGGTTAAGTGTCACAAAGGGACAATCTATCTGATTGAAATTAACACCCGAATGTCTGGCGGGATCCATAAATCAAGCTTAGCGGGTGTTAATTTCCTATATCTCGCCATTAAGCTTCTGATGGGAGAGACTGTAACAATCCAAGAGAAGATACGTTGGGATTTTCAAATATCTAATAGAGAAAACTATGAGCTTTCTGATCTTGGATAAATGGCCTTCAGCTTTAATGAAATAAATAAGTAATACGATGGTTTTGGTCACCACCGTATTACTTTACTAAGAGATTCGATTAAGGGCGTTCTATCCATTTCAAAAGTTTTCTGAGAAGTCCTACGATAAGTCCTTTCTTAGGAGGCATATGATCACCTCATTTCTTTAAATTTTGACGGTTATCCCATTAGGTGCCACATAACTCTAAGACAGGTACTTGATCTTTACCATACTTTGTCTGGTTTACCGTTAATAGTAATAGTGTTGGTACTTGGACTAATGGTATCATTATCAATACCTTGGAAGAGGGACACTAATAATAAGACAGCAATAATCGCCAACTCTATTTCCGTTACAGATAATAACATATGGTTGATCCCCTTTTGTTCATCTACCACGAATGTGGCGATATAAGATGTAGAAATTTGGGAGATCACGAATGATTATCTATATTGTAGGTTATGTACAAGTTCAATAAATTGTTACAAGCTTTGAGGGAATTAACAATGGGTAGGAAATAATCCTACCCGTTGTGCAATTAAAGTCAGTCTTTAACTGCAATCATTTTTGATCTTTGTCGTCTTTTTCTTCTTTAGGACCATCGAGGGCGACAAAATTAACTTTATAGATCGGGATCCGGACTGCGGGACGGATTCCGTCAACTGGTTTTCCAGGATTAGCAAACAGTTGAGCGTTGCGCAATATTGCGACCCCATTTTGTATTCCTGCAAAATGGCCAATCCAGAAGCTTGCATCAACACCGACCACCAAACGTGTACCCAGTGGATAAGGACAGAATAACATCATATGATTCATCCCCCTTTATTCATCTGCCATGATTAGGCAGTATAAGATATAGAAATTTGGGAATCATCGATGATTATTCATAATGTAGGTTATGTACAAGTCCTTGAAAGTGTTACAACAGGCTAAAGGGCACATAAGAATATAAAGAGTTCAGGGGCTGTCTTAAGACAGCCCC
>DHWG01000174.1:0-487 GCA_002413075.1 Desulfosporosinus sp. UBA5188
TCTCGGACAAGATCATCCAACGCGCAGCCGCAAGGATACTCGAAGCGATCTATGAGACCGAATTCAGTGCCCACAGCTATGGATACCGTCCTCATACAGGTGCACAAAAAGCAGTGAAAGACGTAACCCGTGAACTACACTTTGGAAAATATGGCTACATCGTGGAAGCAGACATCCGAGGTTTCTTCTCGGCTATTGATCATGATTGGCTCATCCGAATGCTGGAATTGCGCATAGCAGATAAAGCATTCCTGAGACTGATCAAGAAATGGTTAAAAGCAGGCGTTTTAGACACGGATGGAATGGTTAAACACCCAGTCACTGGATGCCCTCAAGGAGGGGTCATCAGTCCAATTCTAGCGAACATCTACCTCCATTATGCACTTGATTTATGGTTTGAAAAGAGAGTCAAGCAGTCTTGCAAAGGCAAGACTTATATCTGCAGATATGCAGATGACTTCGTGTGCGCCTTTCAATTTAAACAAGA
>DHWG01000174.1:739-12696 GCA_002413075.1 Desulfosporosinus sp. UBA5188
CCGGAAAAGTTAAGAAAGTCACTGAAAGCATTTAAAGAATGGTGCAAAATAATGCGATGTAAGCGTTTGAGAAACCTCTTTCCCAAACTCATAGCGAAACTGAGAGGATATGACAACTATTATGGGCTGATTGGAAACTACAGTAGTTTAAGCAAGTTTTATGATAATGTAAAGAAAATTCTTTAAAAATGGCTTAATCGAAGAAGTCAGCGACGTAGTTTCAATCGAGTTGAGTTCGATGCATGCTGGAAGAGATATGGAGTTCCAAAGCCAAGAATTGTCGAGTCAAACCAAGTACAACTTCACTTTGATTTCTAAAGCTGGAAATATGGAAGCGAATACTCTTGAGGAGCCCGGTGCGATAATTCCGCACGCCGGGATCTGTGCGGGGGGTGCCGGGTAACCGGTATCTCTACCGTGACTAGGACCCGAAACGCAGATTTTCAACCATAAGTTGAGTTTGCAAGAATCTCAAATATTGAGTTATTGATACGCTCTTTTTAAAACTATAAAATGAATCCTATAAAGGAGCGTGAAGGATATGAAAGATGTATTGTCTAAAAATATTCTCAGATATCGTAAGGAAAAAGGGTTCACACAAGAGGATCTTGCTAAAAAACTCGGACTAACATTTCAAGCTGTTTCAAAGTGGGAAACAGCTTGAACCTTACCTGATATAACGTTGTTACCGAGGTTATCACAAGTACTGGATATAAGTGTTGATAAGCTCTTAGGTTATGTTTCTAATGGCCAAAGCTCAGCAGCATTATTTGCTGTCCTTAGGTATAGGTGAGATGTTCATAGAGGCAAGAGGAAGAATCAAAAGCAATTCTTCTCTGGTTTTAGGCAAAGGGGTAGAGGTTGGGAACCAGCCTTTTTCCACCAACCCACAGTATATCTCTAATAGCCAAGGAAGGGCTAAATCGGCCTGTTCAATCAGTTCAGGTTGTAGGAATAGTTCGCCAGGTTCTCCTTGGGCAATGATCTCACCACTAGACATAATGACTAAACGGTCTGACCAGGAATAAGCTAAATCTACGTCATGCGTGGAAATGATGATTGTTTTACCTTCATCGCTCAAATTTTTTAGAAGCTGCATAAACTCACGGGCGTGACGAGGATCGAGTCCCGCTGTTGGTTCATCAAAAATTATGACCTCGGGTTCCATCGCTAGAACGCCAGCGATAGAAACCCTTTTTTTCTGCCCGTAACTCAATAAGTGGGTCGGTTTGTATTCGAGGTCTGTGGTTTCCGTATCAATCAGTGCTTGATCGACTCTAGCTTCCACCTCTTGGTCTGAAAGTCCGAGGTTGAGAGGTCCAAACGAAATATCTTGATAAACGCTCGAGGAAAAAAGCTGACTATCAGGATCTTGAAAGACGATCCCTACTTTTTTACGTAATTCTATCAGAGGCTTATTTTTATAGGAAATAGCTTGTCCTTGATACTTGATAGACCCTGAATTCGGGCGATACAATCCGTTGAATTGCATAAATAAGGTCGATTTTCCGGCTCCATTGGAGCCCAGAATCGTGAGTTTTTCACCTTTTTCAATCTTTAAATTTATAGTGCGCAAGGCCTTTGTACCATCAGGATACGAATAATCTAAATTAAATGCTTCAAGTATAATTTCCGGCACATTTATCTCCTCCCAAGCAAATTAATCAAGATCAAAGGCAGTTCAAGCCCAATTATTAGAAGGTAATTTCTTAGGTTCACGGGATACTTCTTGGTAAGCACTTTAATTTCTCCCGTGTAACACCGCGCGGCCATAGCATTGTAAAGTTCTTGGGACTTCACAAAGACCTTACCTAAGAGGGCAGAAAAGAGCCGACTTAAAGATCGATAGGAAATTTTCAGGGATACATACCCTAAACGGGACGATTGAGCTCTTTTGATGGTGATGGCGGTTTCCATGAAAACAAAGATAAACCTATAAATTAACAGCATTAATTCCGTAATAATGACTGGAACTCTCAACTTGTGAAGCACGGTGATGATTTCAGTCATGGGTGTCGTGAGGGCTAAAAAATAGAGGCAGGAAACGGCTCCCAAAGATCTTAAGAAGAGTTGGGCCGCTGTGTTCAGATCGGGGTAGCGAATCCCAATCGTTAAGCCGTTGATGGTTTCAGCGATCCAGAATCCAGATGGATCAGTAGAGATTGAAAAAGCAATGGTTAAGACACTTAATACGAGAAAAGAGAAAGGAACAAGCAAAAGTTTAAGAAAAACCCGACCGGGTATGCCAGCCTTAAAGATGATTAATCCAGCCATTAAGGCTAAGACGATGAGCGGGGTGATGACAGTCGGAGAGGTTAGGCAAACTGCCAGGGTAATCATCGCAAAGAGAGATTTTTCTCCAGGATGAATTTTTTTCAAATGATTGCTATAGGCGTAAGAATCAATATTGATCACGGCTGATCCTTCTGACTGGCGCTATGTTTTCCTTTGGAATACCCTAAATAATAAAAGACGAAGCCGCTACCGATGGCTGCCTGTAAGGCAAACAAGAACGATTCAACTTCTGCGCTAGGCGGTTTCCAAAAGGGCTTAAACCAAGGGACATAATTGGGATTGAGCGTGCTGATCGCCTGTTTTGCTTGATCATCTGCTCCAGAAAATTGGGCATCGCGTGTCAAGATCAGTGGTGCAAAGGCTAGGACCGCGACGATTATCAGTAATAGTCCATTTTTGGTCATGGGTTTCATTCTTTTACCCCCCGTTTGCTGGTCGGTAATTCTTTGCCAGTAAATACAGATAGAATTTGCAATTCTTTTAGACTATAAGAACTCAGGACGTTGATCACCATGACGGTAAGAATCCCTTCGCTGATGGCTAAAGGGATTTGAGTGAACGCAAAAATACTCATGAATTTAAGAGTGGAAGCGACGACTCCCGCTGAGGGGAAAGCTAAGCCCATCTGAAGGGCCGTGGTAACGTAGGTCATGAGATCTCCCAAAGTAGCCGCTAAGAAAACTGAGAGCCATAGGGGTGCCCCTATTTTTTTGGTCCCTTTGTAGAGGCCATAAGAGACAAAGGGACCCACAATTCCCATGGAAAACGTATTGGCTCCAAGGGTTGTTATTCCGCCATGGGCGAGTAGCAAGGCTTGGAAGATCAAGACAATCATTCCTAAGACCGTCATTGCCGTTGGCCCAAAAAGAATGGTACCCAGACCCACACCGGTCGGATGTGAGCTGCTCCCGGTTACTGAGGGGATTTTCAAGGCGGACAAAACAAAAGCAAAAGCTCCAGCCATACCGAGCAACATCTTTAAACTAGGGTGGAGCGTGACTGTTTTCTTAATAGAACGTACCCCAGCAATCACAAACGGAATCATAGCCATCCACCAGAAAGCCGCCCAGTTATAGGGCAAGAATCCTTCCATTATATGCATCGCGTACGCATTATTTGGAAAAAAGATAGTGACAAAAATAGCGTAGCCTATCAATAAACTAATTCTCTTAATCTTACGTAATGTCATTGGAATACCACTCCTTTAAAAAATTAAAACAGCCCCCTGCACTCAAAGCAGGAGGCTGTAAATATGTCTCAATAACATAGTTATCCATACCTACTACCCATCCGTCGTGGGTGCTCAAGGTTAATTTCAAAACGAGCAGGTTTCCTGGCTTTAGTTCATCATAGTCTTACGTCTTCCCGGAAAAAATCCAGTGACATGTTATAAGACGACTCCCTATCACAGTGGCGGGACCGCGTCAGATTTAAGCTGACTTCCCTTTTAAACACTTCCTTTTATTGGCAGGAAGTGTACTCGTTTTTTAGGCATTAAATTTAATATTTTAAGACTAGCATAGATAAATTTGTCTGTCAATGGATTTTGATGGACGCTTTCATGGAACAAACAAGCTAAGAACATATTCTGGCAGTCCTCGCAAACTGTTGCGATTCAGACAGGGGCACATTTTGAGGGAATCGTACTGGGTGCGACGAATATCTCCCCGGGTAATAAAGCCTCGATCAATGGTCGACTGTTGGCACAGACGGCCGTGACTTTAATTAAGAACACAGTTGTGGCTCCTTAAGCAAACACAGAAGCAGGAGCTGAGATAGCGACAGGAAATAAAGAGACCGTAACAAAACTATTCGTTACGGTCTCTTTATTTTACGAGTCAGAAAGTATAACTTTTTGTTATATACTTTCTGGAAGGTCCCTTCTGGCCATCCTTGGCCAGCGCATCAGCGCAACTAAGACAACCGCCTTCTCTGAGGCTTGGCGCTGGCCAAGTTTTCTTTATATCGATGTAGTCTAGATCACAATAATTCGGATCATAATTAGACTAGGCCTAAGAAGCGTGCCCCTTGAGTGAGCAGAAAACAAACCGTTAACCCAGTCAGTGTGGGTAGTGCAAAAGAAAGTAAGACCCATTTTTTGCTACCTGTTTCCTTATTGGTTGTAAGTAAAGTGGTCGAACAAGGCCAATGAAACAAGGTGAACAATAGAACGTTGATCGCCGTCAGCCAGGTCCATCCGTTACTCACTAAGACCGTTCTTAGGGCATCCAAACTCGCAAAATCTTGGAGATACCCAGTCGAGAGATAACTCATTAAGAGAATGGGTAAGACGATCTCATTAGCGGCTATTCCCAGAATAAACGCCATCACGATAAACCCATCTAAGCCAAATAATTGTCCAAAAGGATTCAAATAATGGGCTAGATAGGCGATCATGCTCTCTTGACCCATATGAATATTCCCCAGAACCCAGATCAGGGCACCTGCAGGGGCGGTGATTATAATCGCCCTTCTCAAGACAAATAGCGTGCGATCGATGATCGAACGGTAGATCACAGCGCCGATCTGAGGGCGACGATAAGAGGGTAATTCTAAAACTAGGGATGAGGGTTCACCTTTTAAAATTGTTAAAGAGAGGAGCCAAGATACAAGCAACGTAGCCCCTATTCCCAGTAGAATTAACCCAGTTATGGCCAGCGCGTTGACCAATCCCGAATAGGGTGCAGCAAAGGCTCCTCCGATAAAAATTGAAGAAATGACAATTAACGTTGGAAATCGACCATTGCAAGGAACAAAGTTATTGGTTAATATCGCGATTAAGCGTTCGCGGGGAGAGTCAATAATCCGGCAGGAGGTAACGCCTGCGGCATTACATCCGAAACCCATACACATGGTCAGGCTCTGTTTGCCACAAGCTTTGGATCGTTTGAAAATATGATCCAGGTTAAAGGCGATGCGAGGAAGATACCCTGAATCCTCTAAGAGCGTAAACAGGGGAAAGAAGATTGCCATGGGGGGCAACATCACGGCGATCACCCAAGCCAACGTGCGGTAGACCCCTAAGACTAGAATCCCATGGACCCAAGCTGGTGCACCGATCCATTGGAACCAGAGCGTGAGCTGGTCCTGGAAAGCAAAGAGCCCTGAGCTAAGGAGGCGGGAAGGGAGATTTGCCCCGGTCATAGTTAGCCAAAATACAATCACCAGGAGCAGTAACATCAGCGGATAGCCAAACCATTTGGAGGTGACAACATCATCAACCCTTTGATCAAAGATATATCGTTTACTCTCTTTCTTAGAGAGAACTTGCTTGGTGATCTGTTCTACATTTCCATAGATATCGGTTACGATCTGATCGCTAAAAGAGTGGGGAAAAGACTTTCGAACAACCTCAGCCTCACTCCAAACTTCGCTCAGACTTCTTGGAGAAGTCATTGCGCACATCTTAACCCCTCCCAACATGGGTCAACACCAAGATAACTGCTTAAACTTTCTAAGAAACTTCTGTCACCATCTAACAGCCGCAAGGCAAGCCAACGGAGGGGCAACGTGTTGTTGGCAAGAGAACCCACGAGGGGAAGTAATTGTTTGACGGCCTTTTCGACTTCTGAGGAATAGACGATTTGACGGGGGTTTGTTTGCAAGGATCCAGAGGCAACTTGAACTATTTTTTGTTTAAGTTCTGTTAGCCCTACGCCTTGACGTGCGGCCGTCGCAACGACGGGTACCCCTAATTCGCGCTCTAAAGAAGGCACATCAATCATTAATCGTTTCTTCTCTGCCTCATCCATAAGGTTTAGGCAGACAATGACTTTGGGAGTTATTTCAAAAACTTGGAGTGCCAAGTTGAGATTTCTCTCTAGGCAGGTTGCGTCAAGGACCACGATTGTCACATCCGGATAGGCGAAACACAGAAAGTCTCTTGCAATTTGTTCCTCCACGGTATGGGCTAATAAGGAATAAGTACCTGGTAAGTCGACCAGTAAGAAGGACTTCTGCTCATATAAGAAGGCTCCTTGGGCATTATCTACCGTCTTACCAGGCCAATTCCCCGTATGTTGATGTAGCCCAGTCAGTGCATTAAAAATCGTACTCTTCCCAACGTTTGGATTTCCGGCTAAAGCAATGCCAATCTGCCCATCAGCTAAAGAAATTCCAAAACGATCTTCCCATAACACTCGCTTTTGCTCCGCAGTCAGATTCATACACATTCCTCTCCATTCAGCAACGTTCTAACTGAGATTTGGGCGGCATCTTCACTTCTCAAGGCAATGAGGGTTTCTCTTACGAGATAAGCCGTTGGGTCACCAGAAGGACCCCGTCGTATACATCGGATTAACGTACCAGGCACGATTCCCAAGTCGAGAATGCGCCGTCGAAGTAGTCCGCTCAATTCCAAGGATACAATCCGACAGACAGACCCGGGAGCTAAGTCTGCTAACGGATCGATTCGTTGCGTCTTCTTCACATTATGTACCTCCTTATAGTTGTTTAAGTTTCTGACGTTTAAGGTTCTAGGTTAGCCATGGCTAACTTTTCTATGGTTTGAATAGGTTATGTCGGAGATGCTTTTTTGCTACCCACAGGCTTACACTTTCTATCAGTTAACAATTGGAAAGTGTATTTTTTTGTTCTGATTGAACTATGGTATAATTATTGTAACGCTTAGCAGTCGCCAGAGTTATAGGAGTTGATACCATGAAACAAGGCGTCGGCAGATTGAGATTTGCAGATGAAACCATGGAAATGCCCAAAGTTACGAAGAAAATGCTGACCAGAATACTGAGCTATTTTATTCCCTATTGGAAGCGCATGTTTCTTGTCATAGGCTGTATTATAGTCACCTCTATCCTGGGGCTTGTTCCACCCATGCTCATTAAAAATATTATTGATAAAGCTTTACCACAGAAGGATCTAAGGCTCTTAAGTCTATTTATCTTCGTTTCTATTGGAATCACGATAATTCTTGGACTTCTATTGGTAGCCCAGTCCTATTTAACTATTTGGATTTCAAAACGCATCATGTTAACCATGAAGAATCAAATGTACTCGCACTTACAACGTATGTCCTTAAACTTTTATTCCGCTGCCAAGCCAGGCGAGATCATTACGAGGCTAACGAGTGACATAGACGGAATCCAAGACATCTTCAACTCGACGGTCGTCAATGCCCTGAGTAGTCTCTTTGTCCTGACCTCCACCGCGATCGTGTTGGTCACGATGAACTGGAAGCTGGCACTGGTTGGGATGATCATTTTACCAACCTTTATCTTCCCTACGAGGAAAGTCGGTAAGATGAAGTGGAAAATTGCCACGAAGAGTCAAGAGAAAATAAGTGATCTTAATCAGATTATCCAAGAAAATTTTAGTATTAGCGGCGCAATACTTACAAAGATATTCACTAAAGAGACCTTTGAATATAAAAAGTTTGAGCAGATCAATGAAGAGGTTACAAGCCTGCAAATCAGGGAGTCTATTGTCGGTCGATGGTTTAGGATGACCATCACCACCTTTATATCCATTGGACCCATGCTTATTTATTTTTATGGAGGCTATTTATTTATTAAGGGTGAGATATCTATAGGTAGTATTATCGCCTTTGTAGCGTTGTTGGGTAGACTTTATTCGCCCGTATCACAACTGTCGAATATACATATCGATGTCACTAGGTCTTTGGCGTTATTCACAAGAATTTTTGAGTATTTTGATCAGAAACAAGACATTGTTGATAACCCCCGCGCTCATAGCTTGGGGATAATAAAAGGTAAGGTGGCGTTTAATAAAGTAAGCTTTTCCTATAACCATGAGGTTGAAGTTTTAGAAGATATCAGCTTTTCAGTCGAACCCGGAACGATGGTTGCTCTGGTCGGACCGAGCGGGGCAGGCAAAACCACCATCACTAATTTGATCCCTCGCTTATACGACGTTGTCGGAGGTAGTATAAAAATAGATGATCAGGATATTCGAGATGTTACCTTGGAATCGCTGCGTAAGCAGATTGGAATCGTAATGCAGGAACCGTATCTTTTTAACGACACGATCGAAGAAAACTTACGATATGGGAAAAGTGACGCCACAGAAGAGGAGATCATCATGGCCTGTAAGGCCGCCTATATTCATGATTTCATTATGACGTTGCCGGAGGCCTATAAAACAGTGGTCGGGAATAGAGGGATCAAGTTATCAGGTGGAGAAAAACAAAGGGTTTCTATTGCTCGGGTCATCTTGAAAAACCCAAGGATTATTATTCTTGACGAAGCCACCTCCTCCCTGGATTCTGTCTCTGAGGAGTCTATACAAAAGGCGATGGTCCCCTTGTTAAGTAATCGGACAAGCTTTGTTATTGCGCATAGACTGTCAACTATCTTAGCTTCTGATCAAATTCTTGTCATCGAAAATGGGATTGTCGCCGAACTTGGAAAACATGAGGAATTAATTAATCAAGAAGGTCTCTATAAACATTTATACGAAACGCAGTTTCGCCAGTAGTTTACCACTGCGGAAGTGGAGTTAAGAGCATTGGAGTGGGTGGCAAAATTATGCGAAATCAGACATTTAGAATGGAGTTCTTGGTTCATTATCATGAAGTCAACCCTCAAGAGCAGGCTACGCCCCTGACCTTGCTTTATTATTTAGAGGATGCCGCGATTGCTCATTCTGAGTCTGTGGGGAATGGCGTGGCGCAGATAAAAGCTGAAGGCTTAGCTTGGATCTTAAATCGTTGGCATCTCCAGATGGATCAGTATCCGAAACTAGGGGAGAAAGTCATCCTCGAAACGTGGTCGTCCAGTTTTGAACGGTTTTATGGAAGGCGAGAATTTCTGATTAGGAATGAGCAGGAGGACATTATCGGTCGGGCCACCTCTTTATGGATATTTTGTAATATAGCCACGAAACGGCCCTGCAGAATTCGTCCAGAGTTCGGAGCTGCCTATGGTCTTGTCCCTATTCGAGCGATTGAGGACCCCTTTGACCCACTCGACGCTGTAGGTGTTGGTGCAGGGGAGGGTGAACAGGAATTCTCCGTCAGACGTAGTGATATTGATACCAATGGACATGTCAATAATGCGAACTATCTTCAGTGGATGCTGGAGGTCGTTCCTGAAGACATCTACAAGAACCATCAGCTCGCTTCCTTAGAAATCCACTATAAAAAAGAAACCACGTACGGCTTGAGAATTCGCTCGAAATGTCTGATTAAAGAGCTGGGCGTGGAGGCACTACAACCGACTTGCAGCCATGTTATAATCGGTGAAGATTCGAGTCAAGAACTTGCCATAGGAAAAACGGTGTGGGTTAGAAGGAACTGCTAAGGTTGGGGGTAACAAGTTTGGATAAGTTAGCTCGTCAGCGTGAACTGGTCAAGAGCGTTGCTACAGAACCATGGGTACATACCTATTCCAGCTTGGCCAAAACACTTGGAGTGACACAAATCACAGTACAAAGAGATTTTGAGGAAATGAAGGACAACGGTTTTCAGTTTAAACGTGATGATCGAGGGACGCTCTATCTGCAGGTGAGTGGCTGGAATGGCGTCATGCCAGTTAAAGCCTCGACGCTTAGGCAAATGGAAATCTTGCGAATTTTAACGTCTACCCCTCAAGGGTTAACCCTTACAGAACTTTACAAGCGGTTTAATCGACGAGATGCAGAAGAAGTTAGTAGTAAAACGCTGGAGCGGGCCATGAAGGATCTAGAGAAGAAGAACCTCATTAAACGCAGAGGGGAAGCGTATCTGGTTTGCTCGGAACACATCTTACCGCCCCTCCAATTAGCGAAACAGGAAAAGACCCTTCTTTTTGAGGCCTTAGAGGTGGCTCGTGCCCTGGCGCCTATCCCAGAAGAAATGAAATCCCTGGAAGCTAAACTTAAGTTATGGATTGGAAAGAATGACACTGATCGCGAAACCATGTTTGTGCACGGAAGAACGCCGATTCAGGATGTACACCACAGTCAGTGTTGTATTCACCTTGAAGAGGCAGCTCGGAGTAAAAATAGAGTCAACCTCCTTTACCGCAAAGAAAAGGAGCCTGCGCGACAACTCAAACTTAACCCTTTGGGGATGGTTTATTACTGGGTCCTTGATAATTGGTATCTCGTTGCTCAGGATGAAGAGGACCAAAGGATAAAAACCTACTTGGTGAATCGCATCATCGATGTATCTCGGCTGCCCGAGACGTTTTCTCCCGTGGAAGGCTTCGATTTAAGAACCTGGTATAAATATGCTTGGGGAGTCTACCGGGATCAATGCCCAGTACCCGTAATAATTCGATTTTATAATCATCACTCAACGTTCAACCGAGTCAGAGCGGAACTAGCCAAACGAGAAACCTGCACTTTGATGGAGGATCAAGAGGGTATTTTGATGAAGGATCAGGTCGAAGGGCTCGATGAATTGGCGGTTTGGCTACGAGGGTTCGGAGCGGGGGCCGAGGTCATCGAGCCTCCGACACTGCGGGCAAAGGTCTCTGAGGAATTTACACAACTCCTACAGATGTATGGGGGTGAAGCTGATGGACTCAATTGAGCGGATGCAAAAAGTTATGGCCTTAATAGAAGCACACCCTGAAGGGATCTGCGGGCATGCCTTAGCGGATGGGTGTGGTGTTCCTTGGGGAACGATGAAACAGGATTTAAAGATGCTGGTTTCCTCAAGCGAAAATACGATTCCCTTGTACACCGATCACGATGAAGGAAATGATGAAAGTGATGAGGGCCTGTTTCTGCCCGGGGTCAAATGGTTCATAGCTGCAGCCCGAAAATGTTATACACCCGTACATCTGAACGTCCGTGAGGCAGTAGGGGTCCTGGCAACCCTCGATTTTCTGCAAGAGGACGAGGCTGTGAAAGAAGCACTCAGACAAAAGATCCTGTCAGGTTTTGACTTGGGAGAGGAAGAGACGTATCGTTATATTAAAGGTGAACTTGCCCCTTTAGAGCCTATTCAGGGAAAAACATTCCCAATAATTGAAAACGCTATTAGGACGAACAAGCGTTTAATGATTTCGTTTAATGGTCGAAAGATCGCCGTGGATCCACTGGGGATCGTCTACTATTCTCGTTTAAGGTATTGGTATTTGGCCGCTCGGCAAGGGGATATTATCAAGACGTATCATTTGAACAATATCCAGGAAGTGCACGAAACCAATGAAACATTTGTCTACCCTGCAGGATTTTCACTGAAGACTTGGTTTGGACCGCGGTGGGGAATGGAATATGGAGATCTCATTGGGGTTAAGGTACGCTTCCTAAATCGAGCACAAACCTGGGCAAAAGTGCGAAAAGACGTCGCGCACCGCACGAGTGAGTTAACCGAGTTGGAAGACGGCTCGCTTCTCTTTCAAGATAGTATCATTGGAGTTAATGAATTTATTACTTGGATTTTAGGGTTTGGATCTGCTGCGGAGATCTTGGAGCCGCGGGAGTTGCGCACATTGATTCTTGAACGAGTTCGGGAGACGTTGGGGAATTATACGGAGGTTCGCGAGACACGCTCCTCGGCCATGCATTCATCGTGCCAAACTAGGGCTTTAAACCCCTAATGTAAGTGGGCAGGGTACCCGGCCATTCGACCTCCTTGTCTCAGGGCCGGCGGGAAACGTCCTGTTTCCCGCCCTGCTGATGAAAGCGGGTTTAAAGCCGAGTTTGGCTACGACGACCGCAAAGGCCTGTCTCTTATACACATCTGAGGCTGCCGACGA
>DHWG01000101.1:0-3005 GCA_002413075.1 Desulfosporosinus sp. UBA5188
TGGCGAGAAGGGACCGTCGTAGGCACCGAGCGCGATGTCACACAAGTCCCCTATTGTTCCCACCACGGCGTACCCCCACCGACTTTATTCTTACTTGTACTCGTACTTGTACTCATACTGGCACTTATTCTCAACGGCTCTACATACCTGGGTTCTACATACCTAGGCTCCGCATACCTAGCCTCTCCATACCTATCCCCAGAATCAACTAATTCTGTTTTTTCTTTGCTCCAAGGCCACTTAATAACCGAACTCTTTTCACCGTTTTCAATTCGCTTAGTTATTGGTGCATCTTTCCGGCCATTGGGTTGTTCTTGTTCCTTGCTCCAAGGCCAATCGACCTCCTGGTTCTTTTCACTTCTCTCAATTCCTGTGGTTATTGTTGCCTCTTTCCAGTCATTAGGTTCCTCTTTTTTTTCTTGGTCCCAAGACCACTGAACCTCTGAATTCTCATCGCCTTTTTCTCTCCCTTTGGTTGTTGGCGTCTCTCTCCAGTCATTTAGTCTGTCTTCTTGATCCCAATTATATTGACTCGTGTCGCGATCATTTGTTTCATAGCCCGCATAATAAGGTGTAACACGCGATCTATCTCCTGACCATGCGCTCTTAACTGAGCCCTTCACGCCGCCGGCTCCGACCAAACCTGCCACTGATCCAATAATAGCCCCTTCAGCCAGAACTTGGATAAAACCCCAGCCTTGGACTGGTAAAAAGAACGTAAGCAATAACGTGCCCAAGGTCACGTAAGCGGCTCCAACAATTCCACCCAACAACCACTCGCCACTTTCTTTTGCCGTTCTGTATCCGCCCACAAGGCAACTTGCTAACAGCCCAATATCTAATAATTGGGAGATAGTCAGACCTCCTAGATGCATAACAGCCCATACTATTCCTGCAAAAAGGGTCAAGACCGTCACTAGCAAGGCCGTGGTAATTCCCTTTATGATGGATGAGCCCATTTCTTCCAACCCCCTTCTTCAATTCACTGATTACCAAAGCGTTTTATCTCTCCTCGTACCATAAGTACGTTGAACCTGTCCAATACATTCCTCTTTTTCCCCCCATTATTATCCATTATCATCTCACCTTCTTCGTGAATAAAGTGTAGCATAGCGCATGATAAGGAGGAGTTTTAATGGATTACGCAAGATATGTTGTTCTAGCGGGCGATACAATTTACAAAATTGCTAAGGCTTACAACGTCGAAATGGCAGAAATTATCCAACTCAATCATCTCAAACATCCAGATCGAATATATGCCGGTCAGGTTCTCCTACTCCCGATCCTAGCAACTCCTGAACCGGATTGTAAGGAAATGGGGGGAATGGGGGAAGTTTGCGAACCGAACTTTACATACGCCAAATGGCTGTATGAAGCCTATGCAGGTAAAGATTCGGAATTAACTGGCGCTACGACCTATCTTTACCAGGCTGTGATTCTAGATCGACCAGAGTTCGATGCATTACTCCGACCCATTGCTTATGACGAAATACGGCATCTGGAAAAATTAGCGGTGTGTCTACGCCATCTGGGTGTGGACCCCAAGTACGGTTCATTTAATAATGGACAATGGGTCGATTGGAGATCCCGTTTTATCAACTATAACAGCGACCTTTGTTACCTTCTTGACATGAACATCGCCGACGAAGAGAAAGCCCACCATGAATATCTGGAACTCGCTGAAAAGATTCAAATTCCTGAAATTCAAACCATTTTAATGGAAATTGCTTGTGACGAAGAACGTCACTACCATCTCTTCTGTGAAGCGAGGGCGCAATACTGTGGCGAATGCCCTCCTTGCCCAATTCTACCGCCTTGTTCCCCACCACCGATCTATAGCCCCGTCGATGCTCCGGATATTCTTCCAATCTATCCAGGACCCCATGATGGAGGAAGAGGTTAATTAATTACTTCTTTTCAGTTACCCTTTCTTCCGTTATACTAGAAACTGCGTAATTGATGCTTTAATCTCTGTATAACTTAGTAAGACCGTTGCGTATCCTATGCAACGGTCTTACTTTTTATTGGGTCTATTTTTGGATTTATCCGAGAGCTAATATGAGATTGAATAATAGGAGTGAGCTTGTTGAAATCAAACCGCAGTCACTGGGCTGATTTTTCACTACTTCTGGTAGCCCTAGTTTGGGGTTCAACCTTTGTCATTGTAAAATGGGCCATTGAGGATCTCCCGCCGCTTCCCTTCCTAGCCATACGCTTTGCAATAGCGTTCCTTAGTTTGTTGCCTTTGCTCTACTTTCAAAAGGCCTATATCTCCAAAGCAACGCTTCTTAAGGGAATGGCCTTGGGGGTCTTTCTGTTCTCTGGTTACGCCTGGCAAACTGTCGGCCTGCAGTATACAACCTCTTCCAACGCTGGTTTCATCACCGGACTCTCAGTAGTTTTTGTCCCAATTTTAGTCACCCTAACAACACGAAAGCTGCCAAGACCTGGCTTAATCGTGGGTGTTCTTTGTGCCCTAGTTGGTCTCGCGTTCCTCTCTCTAGGGGATCAATTACAGCTTAATAAGGGTGACCTCATGGTACTGATCTGTGCCATAAGCTTTGCCTTACATATTTTCTTCGTCGGGCGATATGCACCTCAGACAAATGCGACCGTTTTAGCGAGTGTACAAATTTTAACGGTCAGTGTTTTGAGCGGTATCTCCTCAATATTTTTACCCCAACCTATCATGCACTTAAGTACCAATGTCTGGGTAGCCTTACTCGTTACCGCTATTCCTGCAACTTCAATGGCCTTTTTTATTCAAAGCAAAATGCAACAGTTCACCAGCCCGACCCATACTGCTCTCATCTTTACTATGGAACCTGTTTTTGCTGCGATCTCTGCCTTTTTCTTTGCCGGTGAAATTTTAACTTTTAGAGGACTTCTCGGTGCTTGTCTAGTCTTAATCGGTATGCTCATTGCCGAGTTCAAAGGATCAGAAATCGATAAATTGTTAACATGAATAGAAGGTAGAAGACTCCTCCAATTAGGAGGGTTGTCGG
>DHWG01000101.1:3213-4167 GCA_002413075.1 Desulfosporosinus sp. UBA5188
GCCAAGGTATCCAGCTCCCACGGCGTAAGTGCAATCCCAATCGCTGTAATTATTGAACTCTGGAACACCATAGCGCCAGTCAAGTTACCCATGGCTAACGTGTCTTTACCTCGGCTAATCCAAATAACGCTATTAAACTTCTCTGGCAACTCTGTCGCAATAGGAGTAATTATTAGAGATAGCACAAACACAGGAATCCCGAAAGCTATAGCGATGGGCTGTACCGCACTTACAAATACATTCGCGCCAACGACGATTGCAATTAAGGCAATCGTTATTTGTCCAATAATTTTAACTAATGACGGGTTACTGTTCTGTCTTGCTAGGTAGAGCGGTGGTAGCTTTTCATGTTTACACCCATCCTTGCAGTCTCGCAATATCAGGATAACATACAAACCATAGGCCAAAACTAACGACCAGGCCACACCATTCTTGAGTTCTTGAGTCGGCAAAAATGAGGCGAAGATCGCCATAGTATAGACTATAAGGAAAAATTTCAAATCACGTTGGACGACTTTAGTATCCAAGAACAAGGGACGATTATTGCGCCGAAACAAGAGTGCTGCAAGCCCCGTAATAAAGAAAGCAAGTGTCGCTAACATAAAAGGCGCACCTAGAATAGCTCCAATGCCAATATCTGTCCCTTGTGTTTCCTTTCCTATGCCAAAAATCGCTATAATGGGGATCATCGTCTCGGGTAAGGCCGTTCCCACGGCAGCAAGAATACTCCCGACCGCTCCATCTCCGAGCTTTAGCTTTTGTCCCAACCACTCAATACCATTGGTAAATGCTTCTGCTCCAGACAGAATAATTCCTAAACTCACAAGAAGCAATGCTATATCACTCAAGCTTTTCTCTCCCATCTTCTCGCATATCGGCTTAAACTTACTGACTATTCATCAGTCACTTTAAATATACGAGGGCGGGATTTATATAGAACAAGCATTACAGTGT
>DHWG01000084.1 GCA_002413075.1 Desulfosporosinus sp. UBA5188
TCTTTGGGTGAGCAGTCATCAAACTTGAGTCAAGAGCGCTTTCATCCGGCGGGACAGTGTACAAGGACGTACACTGCCGGCAATCAGACAGGGACGTCTGATTTGCCGGGAACCCCGCCCTTCTTGCCAGCAAGCTCTTTAGTCTTAGTTTGATCTGCGAGAGCAAGCAAATGAGCGTTGTAACGCAAGTTCCCAACGAAACCAACGAGGAGGTTATTAACTTGGATGACAGAGAGCGAAAGCCATATGTAAGTCGCATAGTGGGGTTGGGCATTGTAGTGGTTCTCGTTTTTTCTATTCTAGGCTATAACCTTTGGAGGTTACAGATTGCCCAAGGACCCTACTTTGCCGCCAAGGCTCAGGGGAACTCTATGAAGGTTGTGAAAGTACCTACTACACGAGGCGATATAATCGATAAAACTGGAAAGGTTTTAGTGACAAGTGTTCCGGAGTTTGTTGTCTACTTAGATTGGCTAGATTTGCAACAAGCCAACCAATCTAATTGGAAAGATGTGGTCCGGCGCTTAGCGAGCACGATTAAACCCTACTGGCCTAATCCCAATCAATCCGTGGATTCCATCACCGAGGACATCTTGGCCAATATCCAGAATCATCAGTGGGAACGTTATCGCCCAGTCACGATCCTGGATAAGGCACCTAAAGAGCTCCAAGCCAGTATAGCCGAACATCAGGAGCAGCTCCCAGGCGTGAGTGTGGAAGCGATCCCAGTTCGCTCCTATCCTCAAAAAGTTCTGGCAGGTCAGGCCCTTGGGTACGTTCAGGAAATAGCGCCCACGGAGATTGATCCGTTTAATAAGAATACCGATGCCCAAAAAGCAGGTTTTAAGTACGTGCAGGGAGATATGATCGGCAAGAGTGGGGTGGAGCGATCCTATGACTTCTGGTTGCGCGGTGTCGAGGGCACGCAACAAGTTGAAGTAGACAATAGTGCCCGTCCTATTTCTAAAACTATGGTCAATCCCCCACAAGCTGGTAAGACAGTCCAACTGACGATTGACCAAGACTTGCAGAAAGTGGTGGAAGATAGTCTAGATTCTGTTATAGCCAACGTTCAAAAGACAAATCCCAGTGCTCATGCGGGAGCGGCCGTGGTAATGGATGTCAATACTGGCAAGATTCTGGCCATAGTTTCTCGGCCTGCCATGGATCCCAACGAATTAACGGGCAAGATTACGACGGCAGTTTCAAACAAATATTGGCCTCCCAATGAAAAACCACCTACAGAAGCCGATTCCGTGAACAGAGCGGTGTCTCTTACGTATTTCCCGGGCTCGGTCTTTAAAATGGTGACAGCGATGACGGTTTTAAAACTAAAACTGACGACGCCCTATGAACAGGTTGATGATAAGCTTACTTCCTTGGGAAACAATAACGCTCAGAGTCAAGGCTTTTCAGAATGGGGAGGAAATTATTTCGGCTTAGTTAATCTGACGAAAGCTCTGGCTAAATCCTCCAACATTTATTTTCAAGTCATGGGACGCCGCGTTTTTGATGCCCAACCGGAGGCCATTAAACAGATCGCCACTGAATTCGGTTTAGGTGCCCAAAGTGGCGTTGATTTGCCCACCGAAGCAAAAGGAACAGCACCCTCAGCGGAATGGAAGAAAGCCTATTTTGGTCCGACTGTAGAGAAGTCACGGGCTACTAAATTGGCTAAGATTGAGAACGATTATGCATCCCAACTGGCCAATACCACGGATGCTAAAGCAAAGCAAAAGTTACAAACGGCGAAAGACTCAAAGATTAAGCAAGTTGAGCTTCAGTATCAGCAAGACATCATTGATAAAGTCGACTGGAGGGTGTCCGACAGTTACAACACTTCCATCGGACAAGGCGATAACAAATACAGTCCTTTGCAATTAGCCAATTACACAGCAACCATTGTGAATGGCGGAAAACACTATCAACCGTATGTCGTGGATAAACTATTAGATCCATTGACGGGAAAAACGTTTCTAGAAACCCAACCCAAGGTTCTCAACACGGTATCGATTTCTCCCGAGATCTTGGATCAGGTTAAGCAAGGGATGCGAGCAGTAGTGACCGGTAGTGGGAAAAATGCAGGGACGGCTCAAGGGATCTTCGCAGATCTACCAGATTTTACGGGTGGGGCTAAGACAGGAACCGCTCAAGTTGGCAACGCCAACACGGAGTTAGGCGGGGTATTTAACGGGACATTTGTGGCGTTTGCTCCTTATGATAAACCTCAAATTGCCTTTGCTGGGGTCGTAGAATTTGGCGAGCATGGTGGATCAACAGCAGGTTATGTCGCCAAGGCAGCTTTTATGAAATATTTCGGATGGAAAACCGCGAATTAAAACAAATAAAGAAGTAAATTTTTCTCGTTTTCTTCCAATTGTTTTCAACAGATAAAAGGGAATTGGGGAAGGCATGTAGAATTTATAGGAAGCATTGAATTTAAGGACAAGCGATGGGGGATTGTGCAGGTTGACACGGACTGAACATGTGGCGCTTAAGGGAACTCGCGATGGATTGGTCTTATACTTTGATCCAGCTGCGGACTTTGGCGTGTTAATGAATGAACTCGATAAGCTCTTGAAGAATTCAGTGCAATTACTGCAAGGCGCGAGCGTACGGTGCTATTCTGGGAAAAAGGAATTTACTGAAGACGAACACGCTGGGTTGGAGACAATCCTGAAGAAAAGACAGTTGGAACTCACGGGATGGTTGACGCCGGAAGAAGTGGGCGTACCCGGTAAATCCCAATCTTATGCGACACAAGACAAAGAAACGCGTATCTGGGAGGAAGGGATGGAAGAAGGCAGCTGTCTCTTTGTGGAGCGCACACTTCGTTCCGGGAAAAGCGTGCAATTTGATGGTCATGTTGTAGTTCTCGGTGACGTTAATCCTGGGGCCGAAATTATTGCAACCGGTAACATTGCCGTTTTGGGTTCCCTCAGGGGGGTTGCCCATGCTGGAGCGACGGGTGAGCGGAAAGCCTCAGTGAGCGCTTATCATTTGGCCCCTACCCAATTGCGTATTGCCGATGTGGTGACTAGGGGACCGGCGGATGAAGCTGACGGGCGGGGCCCGGAAATTGCCAGAATCAAAGATGACCAATTAATCGTAGAATCAGCTGGAGTGAAAAGCTGGCGTGGCAAAGCCCGTTAGGAAGAATAAGCTATAAGTGGAAAGGTAGGTCTAGATATGGGTGAGGTAATCGTAGTAACTTCTGGAAAAGGGGGCGTAGGCAAGACCACAACATCCGCTAACATTGGCACAGGACTGGCAGCCGCAGGGCATAAAGTCGTCTTGGTTGATACGGATATCGGTCTGCGTAACCTAGACGTTGTGATGGGACTGGAAAACCGCATCGTTTACGATTTAGTGGATGTGACTAGTGGAAATTGCCGCCTCAAACAAGCACTTATTAAAGATAAACGATTTGCCAATCTTTTTTTGCTGCCAGCTGCGCAAACTAAAGACAAAACAGCCGTTAATCCCGAGCAGATGAAAGTTTTAGCGGCAGAGTTGAAGGCAGAATTCGATTATGCGATCATTGATTGTCCGGCAGGAATCGAACAAGGATTTCGCAATGCCATTGCGGGTGCCGATCGGGCCATTGTCGTCTGTACACCTGAAGTCAGCGCCGTACGAGACGCCGACCGAATCATTGGCCTTTTGGAAGCAGCCGAGCTAAGAAATCCTAAATTAATCATCAACCGGATTCGTCCTGAAATGGTTAAACGTGGAGATATGATGGATATTTCAGATATCCTCGATATTTTAGCCGTTGAACTGATCGGGGTCGTTCCGGAAGACGAAAGTATCGTCATTTCAACGAACCGTGGCGAACCGGCCGTAATGGATAAAACATCTAAAGCGGGCGAGGCTTATCGGCGGATCACTAAGCGGATTACAGGGGAAGAAGTACCCCTCATGAATTTAGATGTACCCATTGGAATTATGGATCGACTAAAGAGACTTGTGGGTCTACGCTAACCGTTCGGTACTGAGAGGAGGAATCGTCCTTGTTAGAATTTATAAGTCGATTGCTTGGCAAGGAAAGTGCCTCGAGCAAGACGGTGGCAAAAGAACGTCTACGGCTCGTTTTGGTACATGACCGTGCTAGCATTTCGCCAGCCATGCTTAACAGTTTAAAAGAAGATTTAATCAAAGTTATCTCTAAATACATGGAAATTGACGAAGCTGCTTTGGAATTCAACCTATTGCAAGATGATAACGAAGTCGCGTTAGTTGCCAACATTCCCGTCGTTAAGATGAAACGAGACTACGCTATTAAGGGATAGTCCAAGTAACGTAGCCCCATAGACGAGAAGCGTAAGTATTAGAAAGTCAGGGTTGAAAAAACCCTGGCTTCTTTTTGCTTTCACGGTTTTGGGCTGTGTGAGAGATGTGCTATAATAGCAAGTATTCAGGCTGATTATGCACCAGAGGGGAAGTATCATGGATAGACGGACACTGAGAAACTTAGATTTCTTATTTATTTTCATTACGTTTTTGCTACTAATGGCTAGTCTCCTCATCTTGAGCACGGCCTCCATTAATGTTCTTAAGTCAGATCCTATGCACTACGTCAAGTCCCAAGCCATTTGGATTTTCATCGGTATAGGCGCTGCCGCGGCCATTGCCGTCACCGATTATGAGAAATGGCGAACGTATCGGTGGTGGATTTATGGTTTTAATCTGACCTTGCTTCTAGCCGTCATCCTTTTTGGAGACGCAGCAAAAGGCGCAACTCGTTGGATACCAACCCCCTTTGGTTTTAATATTCAACCGTCAGAATTTGCCAAGATCTTCATCATTCTTACCCTCGCAGATTTCTTAGCCGACCGTAAAGGAAAGCTGAACAATTATAGCGATTTTATCATGCCCTTTCTGTTCGTACTCCCACC
>DHWG01000083.1:0-1061 GCA_002413075.1 Desulfosporosinus sp. UBA5188
CCTGCACTAGAGAGCTGTAAGGCCTGTGAATCAGTGTTTACTGTAACAAAATCTACCCCTTGTAAGCTAGCGTTAATCATACGATTAACCGCATTGTTTCCACCGCCACCGACACCGATCACTTTAATCTCTGCAAAGCGATTTAGGTCTGTATCAAATTCTAGCATCTAGCTTTAACCTCCTCGAGTTCATTACTTTTTATATTTTTGCTTGGAATGTATTTTCTCTTTGTACCTTCACAATTCTACAATTGTTTACTAAAATCCTTTTTACACGACCCATTTATACCTTTTTAACAAATTCAGATTTTAAGCACATAGCTCCAAAACCATCAATTTTGCAATCAATATTATGATCTCCATCAACTAACCGTATATTTCTAACTTTTGTACCCATCTTTACAGCTGCTGTACTTCCTTTTAATTTAAGGTCTTTGATGACTGTCACCGTATCACCATCGTTTAAGACATTTCCATTGGCATCTTTAATAACCTTGTTATCTTCACTAACTTCGGTCTTTGTATCTAGCGTCCACTCATGATTACATTTTGGGCAAACAAGACCATTTCCATCTTCGTAAGTGTACTGCGAATGACATTTTGGGCAATTTGGTAAATCAAGCATAATTCATTTCCTCCATTTCGTTGTTACTATTAAATTCACGTGAATGGTTGTTCTCCATTTAGAAACCACGTAACTAATATTGGTGACGGTCTGAACAGGAATTTCCTTCGAGAAATCAAAAAGCCTCGAGGTCGTACAACTTCATGTACCTCAAGGCTTTCGTTATGTACTCTCCACCTAATTCGAATGTTACATTTGGTGGAGGCGAGGGGATTTGCACCCCTGTATCGAAGAGCTGCCACAAAAGCGTCTACGCGTGTGTCCTTTAATTTAAATTTCGCCAGTCGTGACTCCTAAAGGCCAGGATTCATATCAGGCTAGCTCGATCATCTTAACTAACAACTCCGAGCATTGCTGTTAGAGCAACCTACTTAATTGACACTCTGGCCCTTCACCGTAGGTACAGAAGGCAGAATGCTAGCGGCACTTAAGCAGCT
>DHWG01000083.1:1333-5047 GCA_002413075.1 Desulfosporosinus sp. UBA5188
AGTCTAAAACGCCCCCATGTGAATGACCTCTAACAATAGTATACCATATTTAAGCGCAACGCAACGGTGAATATCTCTGGTAGAATTACTTTTTTATGGAAAATACCTATTTAAACAATTAATTACGCTTAAATAATATAATTTACGGACGGCTAAAATCCTACAAATAGAAGTTTCCTTGAAGAACCGCTCTTAATAGGATTTGTTACGCTCTCTTAGGGCTCGTTCAATATCACGTTTGCCTTCTCGTTCAGCTAGGACCTGACGCTTATCATAATTCTTCTTACCTTGACCCACCGCCAATTCAACTTTGGCCATACCATTTTTCAAATACATTTTGATGGGGAGCAAGGTCAGTCCTTGGAGCTGTATTTTCCCAACTAACTTGTTAATTTCAGTACGGTGTAGTAGTAATTTGCGGGGCCGAAGTGGATCATGATTGAAACGATTCCCCTGCTCATAGGTGCTGATGTGCATCTGATAAACCCATATTTCGCCATCCTTGATGCGAGCATAACTGTCTTTCAGATTGACCTTTCCGTTGCGGATGGATTTTATTTCCGTTCCGGTCAGAATAATCCCAGCCTCAACTCTATCATCAATGAAGTAATCGTGGAAAGCTTTGCGATTCTCTGAGACAATTTTTATTCCTTCAGAGGGCATAATGATTCCTCCTCTCACCTAGTTAGATACTTAAGTATAGCATTAATTTCCTTTTTTGACCAAATATTGTTGATGGTTGTATGCTTAATAAATTCCTGTTCAAGGCCATCAAGCTTGTGCTTTGAACTGTCGTAAAAAATCTTGAACTCTGTGAACGACTTCTTCTCGCTCGGCTCCCAAAGTTAGGATATGTCCTGAATTCTCCCAGAGGAGTACAGTCGGTCTAACCTGTTGAATTTTCTCCTGAAGGATTTTAACACTCACCGGGTTCACGGTACGATCCTTCATGCTTTGCATCAATAAGGCGGGGCATTTAACCAGGTCTAGTTTTCGTTCCACCTGGCGAATACCCCTGTCCAGGGAGAGCAAAACCTTCCCTGAAATAGCCTCACCTGCAACCATGGGAGTATTCATTGTGACTATTCCGTCAAGCAGATCCAACGTTGCCAGATGAAGGACGAGTAATCCCCCCATAGAAAGACCAATCCCTATCACGGTATCGCAAGACTTCCTCAGCGCCTTTACCCCTGCTTCCGCCTCCTTAGCCCAGTCCTCCCAGCTCGTTTTCGGCCTTTGTTCTTGCGTTAGGCCATGTCCAGCAAGCAGTATCCCTAGAACCGTCAAGCCATCCTGAGCTAGACGTTCACCGATAAGGCGCATTTCCGAAGGAGATCCTGAAAATCCATGAATGAGTAAACACCCGACGCGGTTTCCAGGGAAATAGAAGGGCTCTACGGAGCGTCTTTGTGGTTTCACCAGACACCCTCCCCTCTCCGTTTCATAGCAAATGAACAGCTTGAAAGGGACACCTCGCATGAAGTGCCCCTCCTAACAATGATCTAGTTTATTTCGTAAGCATTGCGAGACCCAAGCAACTAAGTAGCAAGATGGTCGCTAAAATACCCGTGAGTTTCGCTAATACATCATCCATACCCTTCTTTTTACCAAAGACTGACTCGCCAGCGCCTGTAATAGCTCCAGATAAACCAGCACTTCTGCCAGACTGAAATAATACAGTGACAATGAGCCCTATAGAGCAAAGCGTCAAAAGAACGACTATAGCAATTATCAATTAATTCACTCCCCTAATAAAACCGTTGTCAACTTTCTAATACGTCTACCTATCAATATATCTCATTCTAGCACAAGCCTCATAAAAACTCAATATGCCCAGTCTCTACCGAGCTAACGCTTTCCGACCACGGTACACTGCAGCGTCTCCAAGTTCTTCTTCAATACGGAGCAATTCGTTGTACTTGGCGACCCGTTCGGTCCGGGCTGGCGCTCCAGTTTTGATCATACCAGCATTAACAGCCACCGCGACATGGGCTAAAGTGACGTCTTCTGTTTCCCCTGAGCGATGAGAGATGACTGCCGTATATCCAGCCCGTTTCGCCATTTCGATGGCATCGAGCGTTTCGGTTAAGGTGCCGATTTGATTCAGCTTAATGAGGATCGAGTTGGCGCATTTTTCTTTAATACCACGTGCTAACCGCTCAGGATTGGTCACAAATAAGTCGTCACCGACGAGCTGAACGCGATCTCCCAAGCGTTCGGTCATCTTTCTCCAACCTTCCCAGTCGTCTTCATCCAATCCGTCTTCTATGGAAACAATCGGATAGCGCTCGATCAGGCCCTCATAATAATCAATCATCTCATCTGAGGTCTTCTTCAAGCCTTCACTTGCTAAGTTATAGGTTCCATTTTCGAAGATTTCTGAGGCTGCCACATCAAGCGCCAAGGCTACTTGTTCTCCAGGAATATAGCCGGCTCTTTTAATGGCGTCAACAATGCAAAGCAGAGCGTCTTCATTGGATTTCAGGTTCGGCGCAAAACCGCCTTCATCCCCGACTGATGTGGAAAGGTTTTTCTCTTTGAGTACCGCTTTAAGATTGTGATACACTTCTGTTCCCATGCGCAAGGCTTCAGCAAAGCTCGAGGCTCCAACGGGCATAATCATAAATTCTTGAATATCGACATTGTTATCGGCATGACTACCACCATTTAAAATATTCATCATTGGCACTGGCAGTTCTTTAGCATTAACGCCGCCTAAATACTGATAAAGTGGTAACCCGAGCGACTCCGCAGCAGCTTTGGCAGTGGCCAAGGACACGCCTAAGATCGCGTTGGCCCCCAGTTTACCCTTATTGGGGGTTCCATCAAGCTCAATCAAGAGACGATCCAAGCCTGGTTGGTCGAATGGATTCAGGCCCTCAATTTCCGGGCTGATGAGTAAGTTGACATTTTCAACGGCTTTCATCACGCCTTTACCCATATAACGGGTCGCATCTCCGTCCCGAAGTTCCACGGCTTCAAAAGCCCCTGTTGAAGCGCCTGATGGAACAGCCGCACGACCGATAATACCGTCCGTCAAAACGACATCAACCTCTACCGTCGGATTCCCCCGAGAATCCAAGATTTCACGAGCATAAACGTCTGTTATAAAATTCATTGTATATTTCCCCCTTATTAATTATTTGTGAACCATAGTACCAATTTCATTGTTTTCTTTTTAATGTTAATCGTTAACTGTTAATCCTTAATGATTAACGATTGACCGGTCATTTCTTCGGGTTTTGGAATATTAAGTAATTCTAGAAGTGTGGGCGCAACATCGCACAGCGCACCGCTTTCACGCAGCTTCTGCATTTTGAGTTCATCCTTCACTAAAATAAAGGGCACCTTATTGATGGAGTGGGCCGTCAGCGGGAGATCCGTGGCTAGATCCACTTTGGCTTCGGCATTTCCATGGTCCGCTGTCACAAGAAGGGTACCACCCATTTTTTGCAGTTCATCAACAATCTCTCCCAAACATCGGTCAACAGCCTCCACCGCTTTGATGGTTGCTGTGAGCACACCCGTATGTCCCACCATATCCGGATTGGCAAAGTTAAGGATAATCACATCATAGGTATTTTTCCTCAGCTGCTCTAGGAGCGTTTGGGTTAATTCAGGGGCACTCATCTCGGGCTGAAGGTTATAGGTTGCTACTTTAGGGGAAGGAATAAGGATTCGTTCCTCACCTGGATCTGGTTCTTCGATTCCGCC
>DHWG01000180.1:0-1943 GCA_002413075.1 Desulfosporosinus sp. UBA5188
TCCATATGTCCATTACTGGAAAAACTCGTGAAGCAGCGTATAAGACCATAGAAAACGTAAGTAAGCATATTGAAAGCAATCAGGATAGTTCGTTCAAAGCGTCTAGCGTTCAAACGACGGTTAAGCAAATGCTCAATGATTTGTTATATAGTGCTGACATTCTGGGGAATTTGACAGAAATCCAGGGGTACGATGACTATACGTTTCATCATTCGATCAATGCAACTATAATAGGCCTTGTTTTGGGCCTTGCATCAGGCTATTCCGAGTCTAAGCTGCTGGAATTTGGTATGGGCGTTCTCATGCATGATGTCGGGAAAATTAAGATTCCAGAGAGCATTCTGAACAAAAAAACACCGTTATTGCGAGAAGAATTTGAGGAGATTAAGCAGCATCCGGCAACTGGGTTTGACATCCTGCGTAAGAATAAAGATTTTAGTTTACTTTCCGCCCATGTTGCCTTTCAACACCATGAAAAATGGGATGGGACAGGTTATCCGAGAGGACTTAAAGGAAACGAAATTCATGAGTTCGGGAAACTAGCGGCGATTGCTGATGTGTATGAAGCTCTAACTAGCAAACGTGTTTATAGAAAGGCCATGGAACCTAATGAGGCCTACGAGTATATTGTCTCTCAATCCAATCAACATTTTGATCCTCAAATTTTAGAGGTTTTTAAAAGACATATAGCCGTCTATCCTTCCGGCTCAGGAATCATCCTAAGTAATGGGCAAAGAGGTAATGTTGTGAAACAAAATCACGCTTTTCCTAATCGCCCTTTAGTAAGGTTATTCTACCAGAACGAAGAACCTCTATCGGCCCCAATCGATTATAACCTGGCTGAATATCCTTGCTTGATGATTGTTGCCGTTGATAATCGCTAGAACCAATAAAGGCTTTAAGGCCTTTTATTTACGTAAAAAGTAGGGGCACGATGCAAGATGCATCGTGCCCCTACTTCAAGGGTTCGATTCATAAGATTTCATAATATAAGTTGGCTTAGACTCGTTTCTGCCTTTTATTATTTGTTTAAGATTTATTTAAAAGGCATTTGAATTCTGAGATTTTCTGGACGGGTTGCTGACACGTAAAGTTTTGACAAAGATAGGCGGTAACATGACTTGGATCAAGGGGGTAATCGTTGATCCAGGGGATAACTTCAGGAAGGCTTCCTTCCTGATAAAGAACAGAAGAGTATGGTCGAAACTCTGAGAAGAAGATTTGACGCATTTCAGCCAGTTCAGCAGCTTCAAGTGAACCTGCTAGAATTAATTCCTGACTCGGATAAAGCGCAAACTGTAAGGCTTGGAGAAAGGCTGTATAGCCGGAGGGATGTTCCTCGAGAACGGGGCGGAAAGAGAGAAGCTGTTGTTCCGCTTTCTTCTCCCAGCGTTCTTCACCAGTGAGGCGTGCCAGTCGAAGAAGGTTGAGCGCCGTGATCGAGTTACCAGAGGGGAGGGCTCCGTCATAACTCTCTTTAGGACGGAAGAGAAGCGCTTCGGCATCTGATCCGGTAAGAAAGTACCCTCCGCTTTCTTCGTCCGTGAAGAGTCGTTCCAGTTCTTCTTGGAGGTGGAGTGCATTCTTTAGATATTGAGGTCTACCACTAGCAGCGTAAAGCTCTAGCAACCCCCAAATGAAAAAGGCATAATCGTCCAAGTACCCAGGGTAAGCGGCGTCCTCCTCGCGGAAACGGGCCAAGAGTCGTCCATCCTCACGGACTAGGCGGGTGAGCACGAAATCTGCGGCCTTTGTTGCCGCTTCCAGATAGAGGCCGTCTCCAAGAACTTGTGCACCTTTCGACAAAGCGGCGATCATCAGGCCGTTCCAGGCGGTCAGAATTTTATCGTCCTTATACGGGTGAATTCGTTTCTCACGAGTCGCAAATAGGCTTTGACGTGCGCTTTCCAAGGAACTCAAAACCTCATCCTTGGTTAGACCCT
>DHWG01000180.1:2104-3915 GCA_002413075.1 Desulfosporosinus sp. UBA5188
GGAGTCCAAACATGGAATTTTCCTTCCACTCCTTCAGCGTCAGCATCCTCCGCGGAGTAAAAACCACCTTCAGGTGAGGTCATGTCTCGAAGGACATAGGTGAAAACTTCTTGCGCTTTTCGAGCATCCTCAGGACGGTGCGCGACCTGATAGCTTTCTAGGTAGGCTAAGGAGAGCAGCGCATTATCATAGAGCATTTTTTCAAAATGAGGGATTAACCATTTCTCGTCGGTGCTATACCTCGCAAACCCGAACCCTATATGATCGTAGATTCCACCTAGCGCCATTCCGTCAAGGGTTTTAAGGACCATTTCTAGGGCTTTGTCCTGGGGATGGTCCTCTGCATAGCGTAGCAGAAACGTTAGAGTATGGGGCGTGGGAAATTTCGGAGCATTGCCGAAGCCTCCGTAGCGTGCATCAAAGCTGCGAACTAAGTTGTCGTAGGCCTTTTTCAGGATTTGTTCTCCCCATTTATTAATGGTTTCGGAAGCAGAGCCCTTAACGCTTTGTAGTGAGACTTGGCTCGCCAAAGGGGCGGCTTCGGTCGCTGGTTTATTGGTCTTGGTAAGCCCCGATTGAACAGCAGAAACGATCTTATCGGCAGACTCTCTTAATTTATCTTCGCTTGTGTTCCACAGAGTCCCTACTTGTTCTGCGAGTTCCATAAGCCCTTGATGACCGCCGCGCTGCGTTTTTGGAAAGTAAGTTCCAGCAAAGAAAGGCTTCTTCTCGGGTGTCATCATGATCGTAAGCGGCCAACCGCCCGCCCCGGTAAGCGCTTGGCAAAAGGCCATGTACAAATGGTCAACATCGGGTCGTTCTTCGCGATCTACCTTAATCGAAATAAAGTAGCGATTGAGGACTTGAGCAACTTCCTGGTCTTCAAAGGATTCCCTTTCCATGACGTGGCACCAATGGCAAGTGGAATATCCGATGCTGAGAAAAATAGGCTTGTTTTCAGCTTTTGCTTTGGCAAAGGCTTCTTCACCCCAGGGGTACCAATCTACGGGGTTATGGGCATGTTGCAGGAGATAGGGACTTTTCTCATTGGCTAGTTTGTTGGATTTGGCGTTAGTATTTATCATAGTAACCTCCGTTGCGTAGGATATGCATATAGACATGATATTAGTATGTCTCAATGAAGTCCTTTTATAAAGGACTTGAAAATATAGAGCGGGAATATTACACTACCTCAGTGCTTTCTTTTCAAAACTATGAGGGAAAAGTAGACTATCTATCATGAATTTAGTAAAATTTTGGGTTTATCTATGGTATAATTTATTTGTAAATATGAGAGCGAGGTGTAACTTTATGACCTTGGCAGAAAAGTTAATAATTGAATTTGAGCAATTGACGGAAGAAAAGCAGAAAGAAGTCATTGACTTTATTGGATTTATAAAAGTTAAAGAACAACGAGAAATTGAAAATCTCATGGCTGCTGTAATTACTGAAAATAATGAGGCTCTCAAGGAGTTAGCGAAATGATGACATTTCTAAGAGTCGAGAATGTTATAATGTTCCATGAAAAAATAATTAAAGAAACTGGTGGGAGTGCCGGGATAAGAGATAGAGGACTTATTGAGAGTGCTCTAAATAGAGCCTTTATGACTTATGACGGCAAAGACTTATATCCCAGCATTTTTGAAAAAATTTCTGTTATAGCACATAGCCTCATTAGTAATCATGGGTTTGTTGATGGTAATAAACGAATTGGTGTAGCAACAATGGTGATTATGCTCAAAATGAACAATGTAAAAGTATGTTACACTCAAAAGGAGTTAATCGACTTGGGTCTCGGAACAGCAGAAGGT
>DHWG01000191.1:0-15916 GCA_002413075.1 Desulfosporosinus sp. UBA5188
TGTATAAGAGACAGCTCCGGGATAATGCGCCAATATCAGTCTTTGGTTGGGAGCACTTTGTGCACGATAATAATTTTTTAGCCTGCTGGGCAGCACCGATTCAGAACAGCCTCGGTGCACCCCTTGGTGTTTTAGATATTAGCGGAGAAGCCAGTTCAGACCGTCAGAAGATCTTAACCATCGCCATGATGGGTGCAAGTATGATAGAGAAAAATTTGCAGCTTTTCGACTTAGAGAATCAGCTGAAATTCTACCAAGAAGGGGCCAAGTTAGCTTCTTCATTATTGAAACAAGGATTTATTGCCATCAATAAAAACGGCTACATTACTGATATCAACCCTCTTGGCGCCGTTCTGCTTGGACGTAAAGCTGAAAATATTATCGGTCAACTCGCCGCGGAAGTTTTCAGCACCCCTAAAGGATGGATGTTAAGTGGTCATTCACTCGATCTCCAGATAAAAGACCGTGCAGGACAAGAATTTTCCACCCACTTAAAGCGTGTAGAAAACGAAGATGGCCTATCCTTGGGTGCCGTTGGAACCCTTCAAATAGCCGAGGCTAACTCGGCCTTGCCTAGCACCTTATGGATCGGGCAAAGCCAGCTCTCACTGCGTACACTGGCCCGAGCTGCGAAAGTTGCTTCAACCCATTCTTCGGTCCTCATTCATGGGGAAAGCGGGACGGGGAAGGAAATCATTGCCAAAACAATCCACCAACTCAGTCCAAGACGTGATGGCCCCTTTGTCGCTTTAAACTGTGCTTCACTCACGACTTCACTGATTGAGAGTGAGTTATTCGGCTATGTTGAGGGTGCCTTCACCGGAGCTCGGCGTGGTGGAAAACCCGGAAAGTTCGAATTAGCGGACAAAGGGACGATTCTCCTTGACGAAATTGGAGATATGCCGATGAGTGTTCAAATTGCGCTCCTTCGAGTTCTTCAAGAAAAGGAAGTTTCTCGAATTGGCGATACAAAAGCTCAAAAAGTTGACGTTCGTGTCTTGGCTGCGACCCACAAAGATCTATCAGCGCTTGTTTCATCAGAACTGTTTCGCTTAGATTTATACTATCGGCTGAAAGTCGTCACCATGGAATTACCGCCATTGCGCGAACGGTCTGAAGACATCAGAGACTTAGTTCCTTACTTCATTCGTAAAGCCTGCGAATCTTGTGGCTGTCCGCTATTGGGCATTGAAGAAGAGGTTTACGATCATTTATTAGGCCAGCACTGGCCAGGAAATGTTCGGGAATTAGAAAACTGTATTGAAAGCATGGTGGCTTTAGCTGAAGGACCTATTCTGACAGTCTCAGACTTACCCGATGAATTCCAAACGTGCGTCGTGAAAAAGCCTGAGCACTTATTAGAACAACAGACCAAACAAGCCATTCTCTATGCCCTCACACAGACCAAAGGAAAAATCGCACCCGCTGCTAAACTTCTGGGAATTGGAAGAAATACGCTTTATCGCAAAATTAAAGAGCTGGAGATTAAGTATTAGCTATTCAAACGCAGAGTCGACGATCTTAGAACATTGGGCTTAGGTTAACCTTAAGGAATCCAGGGATTTATTATATCAGTGCCTACGCCAAACTATGATCTGGACCAGCACCTTAAAGGCGCTTTAAAGTTACGCTTGATTCAACGATTTGACCACTGTTCCATATTGAAAGCCCACCCCTAACTAAATTGTTAGAGGTGGGCTTAAACCTATTTATTAAGGTTGGAAGGTCCTAAGAAACTTCCTTTCCCATCATCTCCAGGAGGGCCTTCATTAAATCATCGGGCGTCGGTGGACAGCCTGGAACCTTATAATCCACCGGTAAAATTCGACTGATGCCTTCTTCACAGGCATACGCGCCCTTAAATACGCCACCATCGATGGCGCAATCGCCTACCGCCATTACCCATTTTGGATTGGGCAGCGCTTCATAGGTTTCTGAGGCTGCCTTCAACAAGTGTGTAGAACCTGGTCCTGTGCACATCAACAGATCGGCATGACGGGGTGAGGCCACGAAATCAATTCCAAAATGTTGATGATCGTAAAGAGAATTACTTAAGGCGGCCATTTCCCAATCACACGCATTGCAGGAACCACAAGCAAGGTGTCTGATATGGAGAGACTGCCTAAAGCTGGCTGGCAAATCCGATGATCCTTGCGATAAATGTGAATTTCGGACCTTTTCCGTAAGACGCCCTATTTTTAACTTTCGCAGCAGCAAACTTAACATGTTCTCTCCCCTTTTCCGCTAGCGGTCACAACAGCTATAACATAATTCAAAACTTTTATTAATCAGTGGGAAATCTGGTACAATATTGCCCGGCATCGTGAGCGGTACAGCAGGCCAGTTGGCATAGCTGGCTGATCGAATCCGGCAACGATAAATTTTGCCCTCATCATCCAGCATGAGCCAGATAACCTCCGTTCCTTTTGGAGACTCTACACACCCCCATGCTGGAGTCAAAAGCCTAATTTTTTTGCCAGCAAGGGCCGTTAGCTTCTCATCATCAAGTTCTGGTCCCTGCATTGCTTCTCGCAGTAGCGTATTAAGAAACCGGAAGCTCTCTCTCGTTTCCTTAACACGGACCATTAAACGAGACCAGGCATCGCCATCCTGTCTAACGATTGATTTCACGTTAAGTTCGGCATAAAGAAGGTAGGCATGGAGTTCTCGCCAATCATTAGCTAGGCCTGAAGCTCGGGCAGCCGGTCCGGTAACGCCCATATCCAGCGCAACGTCTGTTTTTAATATTCCTGCCGTAACAGCCCTCTGTCTAAAGCCGTCATGTTCTTGCAGCAACGGTATCCAGTCTTCAAAATCATCGGATAGTACAAGTAGTCGGTTGAGAAGATCTTTACGATCCTTGGCCCCTGGTATAGACTTCAGGCCTCCAGGAACGACCATACCCCGCAAAAATCGATGGCCGAAGTAGTCTGAATTTAAACGTTGGAGTTTTTCCTTGCCTTGTGCGCCATTGGCATTACCTAGCGCAAACCCAACTCCAGCACACATATTACCAATGTCTCCAACATGATTGTAAACCCGTTCTAATTCAGCGAGGATGGTTCTCCATAATAAGACCTGACGGGGAACTTCCACCGATGCGAGTTTTTCAACGGCCTCGCAATAAGCAAGAGAATGACTGACCGTGCATACGCCACATAGCCGTTCTATGATCTGCAGTCCTTCTTCAATACTTTTTCCTTCCAGGAGCTTTTCAACCCCTTTATGCGTATAAAAAAGTTGCGCTTCTAAATGCAGGACGGGTTCCCCAATAGCGTAAAAGCGGAAGTGCCCGGGTTCAATGATTCCAGCATGAATTGGACCGACTGATACTTGAAAGATTCCGTCTCCATGCATCTCTGGGAAAACTAAAGGCTGCCGTTTAAACGCCTTGCGGTCTTGCCCCGCTTTGTAGTCCTTACACAAAGGATGGAAGTCTTGCGACCAACCGGGATGTAAGACTAATGGGCGTGGGTCCGGATGTCCAACAGCCTGAAGGCCAAAGAGATCTTGAGCTTCTCTTTCTGACCAGTTCAGGGCTGGAAATATTAAGGAGAGCGTCGGGAATTTATCTTTAATTCCTTTGGCTACCAACGTCAGCGAAAAATCCTTCCCGGGAAAATGAAGCACTAAGTAGACACAAAATCCATTTCCCAACTGGCGCTCATCATTCACAACATGCGTTAACCAAATTGGACGTGGCCTCATATCTAAACAATAGGTCAATATTTCGGGAAGATCACGGGCAGGCACGTCAACCATTCCCTCACGTTTCTTCCATTCGATAATCTTTATGCCCGGATAACTATGATAACTCTGTAAATACTCCCTTAAGGCTAGCATCCTAAACGCCTCCCAATATCACTTGTACGACCTGATTGAGGGTCTGATTTAGGCTTTGGGGAATGAACAAGCCTAAGAAAAGGACCACCAAAAGAGGGATTGCCAGGATTAATGTGCTGATGCCCTCTCCAGGCTGTTGCGACTCATTTGGTTGCCCATAAAGCATCTGGAGAAAATGATAGAGAAACCCAGCAAAGATCACCGTTAAAAATAGAAGGGTCAAAAAACCCAGTATTGGATGCCCTGTTTTAAACAGACCGGACAATATACTTAACTCTGAGCGAAACGTTCCAAACGGGGGCGTTCCCGTAATGCTCAGTAGTCCGAGGATCATGATAATGCCAGTATACGGCCAAAGCTTAAACACTCCATGTATCCTAGACATGTGCCTGGTTCCTGTCTTTTGTACCAAGTTGCCTATGATGACGAAGAGATTTGCCTTGGTAAGGCCATGTAGTACGAGATGCAAGGAGGCCCCCCAGATCGTTTCCCGAGTTCCCAAGCCAAAACCTAACGCTAAGATTCCCATGTGTTCAACACTTGAATAGGCTAATAATCGTTTAATATCTTTTTGCATTAAGATAAACCCTGCCATCAGTGCCAATGATAAAAATCCGAAACACATCAGGATCGTCCCTATTAAATCAGGACCCAAAGTGGTCAGACGCGCTAAACTGTACCAACGTAAAATAGCATAGAGGGCACAGTTGAGTAAAACTGCCGATAACAAAGCACTTACCGGTGAAGGGGCCTGACTATGAGCATCAGGAAGCCAAGCATGCATGGGAGCAAAACCTACCTTTGCCCCATAACCCACCACCGCAAACAAAGCACCTAGGCGAAATAAAGTCGGATCTAACTGACTCGCGACCTTTGGGAGCATTCGCCAATCCAACGCGCTCAAGCTCTGACCCAAGAGCGGTGAAGCCGCTGCAAACAGCAACATAGTTCCCAATAAGGCAAAGCTGATCCCGACCGTGCACAAGATCACATATTTCCAAGCCGCTTCCACCGCCTGTTTATTTCGATAGAAACCTACCAGTAGGGTGGTAGCTAAGGTCGTTCCCTCTATCCCCACCCAAATAATCCCTAGGTTAGGTGTGCTCACGACCAAAAGCATCGTTGCTATGAAGATCCAGATCCAGAAATAGTACCACCTGAGTCTTTCCTTAGGAAATCTATTCTCGCGAATTTCTGCTTCCATATACCCAAATGAAAATAGAATCACATAAACCGCGATCATGATGATGACGCTGAGAAGTAAAGCACTCAGTGCATCCCAATATAGTAGGCCGGACCCATACGTGTACGAGCCTTGGCTTAACGTTTGTCTTATGGTCCACCCGCCACTCACGGTTAACAATAAAAGTGCCACACTGTTTAACAATCTTAAGTAGTTGTACTTTGTCGACAGGAGCATTCCCACTGCCGCGATCATCGCCACTCCAATAAACATTCGTATACTATCCTTTCAACGACCTCATGTGGTCAACATTGAGTGAATGATAATTCTCCAGCATTTGTTTAGAGAGAATCACGGTAATGACAATCCCGATCAGGATATCAAACATACTTCCCATTTCCACTAACAAAGGCATTCCCTTGGTTAGGAAAAATCCAGCGATGAAGATTCCATTATCAATGAGAAGCAATCCCAAGACTTGCACAATCGCAACTTTACGGATCATCATCAGAAGAAGTCCATAGAAAATCAGGGCTAATCCAACGACTAAGCCGAATCGAAAGCCTGGTTGAGACAGGGTCACTAAAGGTTTTGTCACGTCATAGGCAAGAAGCGTTAACGCTCCAGCAACCACTAACGAGGAAGTGCGTTTTAAGTAGATTTCGCCCACCCACTCTGTTTTTGACTCTCTCAAAACACGTCGTAAAAGTATAGGAATAATTCCAGCTTTGCCGATTAACAACAACACACCAACCACAAGAACCTCCCATTCCCGACTATAAACCCCTTGCACTAAAATCAGGATGGAAACGACAATGGTCTGTAACGTCCACCAATTCAAGGCTTTTTTCACTCTTGTGCTATAAACAATGATCAGTCCACTCGTCAATAGCACAAACAAAAATAGATTCAGCATATTCTCAGAAATACCCACCACTTAAATCTGCCCCCTTATAAACCAGAGTGATACTAAGGCCAATATGGCTGCGGCGGTGCTTGTTGCCAGATAATTAGGGAGTAAGAAAAGTCGTCTTTTAACAAAGAAACTTTCCACCGTCGCAAAAAAGAAACCCAAAACTGCCACTTTAACGCCTGCAAAACCCAAAGCCCAGAGTAAACCAAGCAACCCGTCACTCGCGGAAATGAGTCCACTCGGCCAAACAATTTGAGCCAATAAACATAGCAGTAAGAGTTGTTTAACTTGCTCAGCAAAACTCAGCAGCGCCAGCGAAGTCCCTGAATACTCCAATAACATGCCTTCATGAATCATGGTTAATTCTAAATGTGTATCCGGATTATCCACGGGGATTCGTCCCATCTCCGCAATGCTAACCATGACTAAGGCTATTAAGACTAATAACCGAGGAATGAAAATGGGTGATATAGTGACCAAGCCGGAGGTCATGCCTTGGAGTGAGGTTGTCCCCGTGATAAACGCTAATACAATGAGTCCTAGCAACAAAGCAGGCTCCGTCAACAATCCGACAAAGAGCTCTCGGCTCGAGCCCATTCCTCCGAACGTCGAGGCGCCTTCTAGACCAGAAAGGGTCGAAAACAAGCGAACCAAACCAAGGCTTGCTCCAAATAAAAAGAGATCTCCCCAACCACTTAAAGGCGCCCAGCCCCACGCATTTGGAATGACGAGCGCTGCCATTAGGGTACTGACAAGAGCGATGCGCGGGGTCAGCAGAAACATCCAGGAGGCATGTTCGGAGATGAGTTCCTCCTTGTTCAACAACTTCCTTAAATCTCGGTAGGGTTGCAGGATTGACGGGCCTTGTCGCATCTGCCAAAACGCTTTACTTGTTTTAATGAATCCTTGGAGAAGCGGAGCCGCCACTAAAAACAAAGCCAAGTGTCCGAGGCCCATCAATAGACGGGTTAAAACCATGAGTGATTCGTCCATCGTATCTCTCTTTCTCCTTCTAACGCGCTAAAATTAAAACGACGATCATCGTGATCAGTAGGTAACCTAAATATAAATGGATGTTACCCTCTTGCAGTTTGCGAATTTGCGTTGCTACCCAAAGCAAGCCTCGAATTAAAGGTCGATAAAAGATATCCTCAAAAACTGCTTTGATTTCCCCTTCATAATTCAATGAATGAAGGCTATAAGGCGTTCCCTCAAAATTACGGTCTACTTGGCGGTGCGATCCCAATACCTTCGCAAAGAGAATTCGTATTGGTTTCGTTAAACCTGTCGCACTATATTGCATGCTTGGGGTTAGGGGCGAACCACAGTTCCAAGTCGGCGTAACTCTGCGCGCTTTTCGTTTGCTTAGAATGACGACCGTCAATAGAAGTAAACTAAAGATCATCAAGTATACCGAAGTCATATGGATCGGTTTCCCTATGACTGATCCTATTCCTAGGGTTTCGCCATCTCTCATCACTAAAAGTGGCAAATTGATTAAGGCTAAGGTTCCAGCGGGCCAAAGTACGCTTAACACCGCTAACCCACTCATGATTAAGGGGGTAATCACTTGAACAGGATGTGCTTCTTTAGCCTTCTCAGCCACTAGCGAGCGGGCTTGTCCGAGGAAGGAAATTCCAAACCACTTGACAAACGTAGCAATGGATAATCCGCCTACAAGCGCAAGAAGTCCGATAAACAAGGGCAAAACAACTTTACTCCAGCCATTTAAAAGTTGCGAGGTGTTCACCCAGAGCGATTGAAATAGTAACAATTCTCCCCAGAATCCGCCGAGTTGAGGTAAAGCCGTAATGCCGATGATTCCAATCAGCGCTCCAAGACCTGTCTTCGGCATCCGTTTAAGCAATCCACCGAGCCGCTCAAGGTTTCGGGTATGGGTTGCCTGGATGATATTCCCGGCTCCCATAAAAAGCATCGATTTGAAAAGCATATGTTGTAGAGTATGCCAAAAGAAAGCCAAGAGCGCAAGATCCATGGCCCAAGCGTTATGCCAGGATCTTGCCAGAAAGGCGCTTCCTAAAGCCATACCAAGAATTCCAACATTTTCTATGGTGGAAAAAGCGAGTAGTTTTTTTATATCCGACTGCACTGAAGCATATAGTATTCCAATCAAGGCCGATAAGGCTCCGATCGCCAAAAATAACCAACCCCACCATACTGGACCAGGTCCCAAAGTTAACCACACCAGTCTAATAAAGAGATAAAGCGCAACTTTAACCATGACTCCAGACATGAGTGACGACACTGGGCTTGGCGCAGCCGAGTGGGCATAAGGTAGCCAAATATGAAACGGAACAAAACCAGCTTTTGTCCCTAAGCCAATAAAGAAAGCTATAAATAGCAAATTAAGTTGAATTATTGTCAGTGTGGGAGCTGCCTTCGCCCATACTTCAAAAGCAAAGCTTCCTGACATGGCATATAAATACAAAACGGCAGCGGTCAAAAAGACGGTTCCGACATGGGTCATAATTAAGTAGATATACGCTGCTTTACGATTTTGAAGGTCTTCATGTTCATAAAGTACTAAGAAAAAGGAAAACAAGGACATCATTTCCCAAGTCAATAAAAAGGTAAAGCCATCATCCGCGAGCAATACGCCAAACATACTACCTAGGAATAAAAACCAACTAACATAAAAAGACCTAAGGGGCTTCTTCTTTTCTTCGTATTCCTGGAGATATCCTAGAGCATAAAGAGACGAGAAGCTTTGTCCCAAGAGCAAAATGCAAAGGAAGAACGCCGTCAGCCCATCTAATTTCCAGGTCAGTGAAATTCCCGCTCCAGCCTCCGTAAAGAAATGTAAGCCGGTTTTATGCCACTCCCCGCCTAGAAACGTCAAAACGGTTCCCAAGATGAGTCCCACTACGGCCAATCCTATACTTAGGCTCATTAATAATTGACGAATGGATCGACTCCCCTTACTAAACATGGTTGCTTACCCCCTGATGACCTATGATGTGTCCTTGCTATTATGACATTCATCCGATCGTTTGATGCACATGCATCTTCAATTATATGCACATGCAACATAAACATCAAACAACAGGTAGTGTCTAATTCCACCAGTATTTCGCATATATCGCCAAATTAGCTTATATTTCATTAGAAATCCCGTAATTGCTCCGTTTTGTGGGTAGGGGGATTATCCAGCGGGACCTTATGGTCTGTTAGCTTAGGAAATATATTAAGGTCAAAAGGAAAAAGAAGCGTCCCACTATATGGAAGCGCTTCTTCAGAAGAAACAATCAGTTGATTAACCGACATCTAAGCCATAGTTTTTACAAAGGGCGGCCAAACCACCGGAGAAGCCATTACCCACAGCATTGAACTTCCATTCCCCTTGGTGACGGTATAGTTCGCAAACAATCAAGGCAGTTTCAACAGAAAAATCTTCACCTAGATCATAACGCATGACTTCTTTGTCGTCAGTTTCATTGACAACTCGCACAAAAGCATTCGAGACTTGGCCAAAGTTCTGGGCTCTTTCGGACGCTTCATGAATGGTCACTGCAAAGGCAATCTTCTCAACATGTGCAGGTACCAGTGCTAGATCAACTTTGACCTGTTCATCATCTCCATCGCCTTCACCCGTGAGGTTATCACCGGTATGTTTTACAGAACCGTTTCCCCCCACAAGATTATTGTAGTAGATAAAATCTTCGATACCGCCCGCTTTGCCGTTTTTATCGGTAAGAAACACTGAGGCATCTAAATCAAAATCTTTTCCACCTGAGTATTTATTCGTATCCCAGCCTACACCAACAATAATCTTTGTCAGCCCAGGATTTCCCTTTGTTAGGTCAATCTTTTGTCCTTTTTGTAGACTAATGACCGCCGCCATATAAACACCGCCTCTTTAAATTTAGGCCTTTTCTTGTGTATCTAACCTATAAATCTGGCCTCTGATACATCTCACCTCTGACTTATACGTCCAACCCGAAATCTTTACACAGTCCGGCGAGCCCGTTTTGGTAACCACTGCCGATGGCATTAAACTTCCATTCTGTGTTATTGCGATAGAGCTCTCCGACAACAATAGCGGTTTCCACTGAGAAGTCTTCTCCAAGGTCATAACGGATGAGCTCTTCTCCCGAAGCTTCATTTACAACACGTACAAACGCATTAGAAACTTGGCCAAAGTTTTGATTACGTTCTTTGCCCTCATGGATCGTAATCCCAAAGGTGATCTTGGCAACGCCACTAGAAACTAACGCTAGATCCACTTTGATCTGTTCATCATCGCCATCTCCAGCGCCAGAACGATTATCGCCAGTATGTGTCACTGAACCATCCGGACTCTTTGGGTTATTGAAAAAAACAAAGTTCTTATCATCAGCAACTTTTCCTTCAGGATTCAACAGAAAGACAGAAGCATCTAAATCAAAGTCTTTTCCGCCGTCATACTTGTTAATATCCCAGCCAAGACCAATAACAATCTTTGTGAGACCTGGATTTGATTTCGTTAGATCAACCTTTTGACCTTTTTGCAAACTAATTGCCATGTTATGGTTCCCCCTTTTATTAATTTATTGATATCGACGGACGAGCTCGCTTAACGAGGCATCATTCGTACCTTCGCCGATCGCCGCGAATTTCCATTCATTGTTATGACGATAAACTTCAGCCGCAATTAAACTCGTTTTGCCCGCATAACTTTCCGTTAAATTATAGCGACAGAATTCTTGATCATTGGCTGAGTTTACAATTCGAATAAAGGCATTGGCAATCAAGCCAAAGTCCTGTTTTCGTTTCGTGGAATCGTATATGTTCACGACAAAAACAATCTTTTGAACTTCACTGGGTACATTGGCTAAATCCACTTGAATTTGTTCGTCGTCGCCCTCACCAGCTCCGGTAAGGTTGTCTCCGCTATGTTTCACACTTTTGTCAGCGCTTTGAAGATTACCAAAATACACCAAACGCGCTTTCGAAGTTAGTTTATTCTGGTCATTAAGTAGAAGCGCAGATGCATCACAATCAATTGCCGCAGAAGCTCCAGCGCCTCCTCCAAAGAGACTGCCTAAAATACCTGATTTTGGTTTTGCTGAGGAGGCCACTTCATCCCAACCTAGACCCACCGTAATTTTGGATAATCCAGGATTTCCTTTCGTTAAATCAATCTTTTGTCCTTTTTGCAAGTTAATCGTAGCCACTGTAATCCCCCTTTTAATCTAATTAATCTTAAAATCTAGATCCATTAACTTTTCCACATCAAGGTCCTTTTGGTTATTGTTACCATTATACACTATTGTAGACGTCTGAGCAGAGCTTGTATACTTGTATTTTATCACATGTAGGCTTTCTCGAAAAACTTTGTCGATATAATTCACACAACTTTCACATCTTCATCAGACGTATAATCCGCTATGACATCCGCTACAACCTTTAATATTTCTTCCGCTGCTTCGATGCCACTTCCATGAGTAAATCTGATCTTTTCCAAGCCTGAAGTCCCCTGCCTATAGAGGGAATATATTTCTCCGTGCGCTGGTGCAAGGGCAAGGTCCGCTGCTTTAAGCATCTCTAAGTCCAGTAACGAATCGCCTGCAGCGACAACACGTCTCAGGCCTTCTTTTTCCTTGATATATTGGATAGCTGCCTTTTTGTTGACGTTCAGGGGGACTAGATATAATTTTCTTCCTTGGACCGATAACTCCCAATTATTTTCGCTCGCCCAAAGTTTGAAAGCCGCTAATTCCGCCAAGGGAATTTTATCTCGTTCAATTAAGCAGTAGTAAAATAGATGATCGGCTAACTTACCTGAATCCTTGATCACCCAAGAGGGGTGTGCGATTTTATTAAACTGCTCGATCAGATCTCCTGCCGCCAAACAATGATCTCTTCCTTCAGCAACTCGTAGTGACCAGTCCTTATCTTCGACACCACCGGAAAAGATGGTCCCGCCATTACTGGTCACGGCGTATTGATGGGTTATTCCATATTTAGGGAAATTAATGCGTTCATATTGAAGTTTGGTCCGAGTGGTGACCGGCACAAAAAGAACATTTCGCGCTATCTCCTGAAGTAAATTTAAGCCGTTCTGAGTCATAAAAGAAATAAATCGTTCTTCGAAACGTTCAACGGGTCTCATCTGTTCTTCAATTTTCTGGCTAAGCAACGTTCGATATGAATAGATTAAGGTTTGGTCGAGATCGCTGGCAAATAACATTTGATTCCTCCATCATATCTGTTTTACAAGGCCACAGCACGAATACGTCAGTTCAGGATACTCCTCAACAGGCACTCCCTTATCTTTAGCCAGTAATAAGATATGTTTTAAGTTTGGATTATCCAGATGATCCACCAGAATTCTCTCCGGCAGCCGCCTCAGAAGAACTCTTGTTGTCTCTCCAATGCCTGGTTTAATAAAGTTAATATCCTTGATTCCGAAGGTTTCCTTGATACGAGTTAACGCTTTCAGGCCTTGCCAGGTCACCTTAACTTCCTCCTCTACTTCAGCCGAACCATCGTGAACGTCAGCTGCAGAGTGTCTTAATCCGAGTGTTTTAAATTCCGCTGAAATTGTGTCGACGAAGAGGTTTGAAACCTCCTGTTTCAACAGTTCCTTATAAAATCTAGCCCCATGAAACTCCTTGTCTCCGATAAGATCCGTACGAAAAACCGTTCGACTGACTAAACCAGAAACGGTCGAATTCAAGCAAGCACTAGGAATTAAGTAGTCTTCTCTCGTGCCGAACGTTTTTACACAGTACCCAGGATCGGCGAGGACTGCTAAATCATCATCTAACTCGACGCCATATTTTACTTGGAACGCCTTGCACGCCTTGCTCAGCACGCTCATTATAGCCCCTTTACCGGTCCAGCCATCAATAAACTGAATCTTAGAAGCAGGGTGATTTTGAAGAATATATAGAATAGCATTTTCATCAATACCCTTACCCCGAATGATTGAAATACTATAATGAGGTAAATCCAAGTCATGAATTTCTAAGAGATACCGTTTAATTAACACTCCAATGGGCGTACCCGCTCGAGCAAGAGATACCAGAACCATCTTGGGGCCGTTTCGTTTCAAGATACTTTCTGCGACGATTCCTACGCCCTCTGCCACTTTGGAAGCACTCTCCTGGAGCGTGAGATGAAATAAATCAAGATATTCCTGAGTTGGCTCATATTCGATCGGCAGCATTTCTGAATAATGACCGCCAGACTGCATATTTTTTTCTCGGGTTTGCAAATCAGTTTCTACCATTAAACCATTAAGGTTTTTGAGTAAAAAAATCGCGTCTTTAGGATTATAACTTCCTATAGGTAAGGGATCTGGAATACGATTCGAGAAGACTTTATCGATCACCGAACGGCCACCTCTTTTCCTCGTCTTTTACTTAGAGAATGCACAATAGACCAAAACCAAACGTGGTATGCCCAATTCACGGAAGGCCTTTAGCATCGACGTTAAGCGTTCATGACTTACTTCCCTTTCCATAAACACATACACTTCATCGTAATATTTATCGGGCACGTTGTAGATATAATTAATAATACTGGTCTCATCGGGATTCTCAAAGGAAAATCCATTTTGAATTCCGTAGTGGGGTTTCGTGAAAGAATAGATCGGGCTCCTCGTTGTGGTATGAAAACTTATTCCCTTTCCCATGTAAGCAGCAATGAGCATAGGGATGTACATGAATTCACCCGTTCCTAAACAAAGTGTCTTTTGACCGCTTCGATCGCGCTTTAATTCTTCGCCCAGTTCCCTCGCTAAGGGCAAATTTTTCTGATTGTCTAGCGTGGACAACCCAAATCTCCCGGTTAATAATAAATACGGTGAAACGTTTTTGTTGCCTGCTAAATCTTCAGAATACACCGGGACCAGATCCCTCAAGTTGAGGAATTTCTCGTCTGGGTCAACAGGCGATTCGAAAATAGCGGCCCTTACAGGCTGGTTAAATTGATCAGTCGGTTCGTTGACCGGGTCACCACTGACCTCTAGTTGCCCTTCCATGAGGCAAGAAGTTTGAATTTTTATGTTAAGCTGTTGCTCCAGCTTACTATAATTCGCTCTGTTTTCAGCTGTTCTCCAATCTAACAGGGGGAGGACGACGTAGTTAGTCTTGGGATATTTCGAATGTATGGCCCTAATAATATTCAGCGCTGTATTTCCAGTGGTTATCTCATCGTCCACTAGAATAATTGTTTTAGCAGCTTTAATGAGGTTGACGTCCAATGGATAGCATCTATGATTCACGGCATGCGAATGATCTTCATTAAAATTCAGTTCAGACGCCAATTGGGGTATTTGTTCACGAGTCGTGTGAAGGTAAAAAGCCTGATCAAATAAATTAAAGACAGCATGACCTAATCCGGTGGCTGTTTCTGCAAAGCCAATGAATAAGGTTTGATCTGGGAGGGTAATGAGCGACCGGCTGGTGACTGATTCATAAACTGATTGCGTCATTTCATGGCTCTTGAGGGCCTGAATAATTGCGAACGTATCGGGATGATCGACCTGATGAAGCTTTTTCAGAAATTGAACGGCAAGCGCTGCACCTGCCAGCAATGGGACAAAAGGATCCGAGGGTATATGTTTGCCGAGCACTTTGCTGACAAACAAAAATCGGCGTTTCTTGTTTTTCCTGGCGGCTAAAGAAAACAAGGTTTGTGGCTCGAAATCAAAGGGATTATGCGTCAGTGTCACGGCGATACTTTGGCCTTCAAGATTATACGTGGACATCTTCGGTAAAAAGACTGATGAAGTTGTGTTGTTCATTAAATACCCCATAATTCTTTGCTCTTAATAGGATTTTACGGGCCCAATTGTGATGCGGCTTCACTTCATTCATTTTATTGGTATAGTGACTTTTAAGCACGCCCAGATGACCATGGCTGTTGTCGAGAATGCTTACAGCATCCAAATATTCTTCTTTTGCCACGATGTATAACGATTGAACGGGTATGATATGACTCGGATGAATAATGGTTTTCCCAATAATTCCATTCTCTCTATCTACAATGACCTCGCGGATTAAGCCATCAACGTACTTATTCAAGAGTTGGCTTCTAATCTTGGTGCCATTACGCCCATTGGTCCCCTGATATTCTTCAAACGGACTCTTACGAAGCTGAGGTTTGAGGACTCTCCCCCCATTTGTGAAATATTCCCACACCGGTCCAGAGACGACATAATCGCTTTCGGCGCGTCCAAAAATATTAATAATATCGGCGATGCAATCCCGAATCACCACAATATCGTAGATGGTTACATCGGGTCCCCGACGAATTCCATACAACCCTGAAAAGTCCGTTGCCCCGATTCGGACATTTAAGACCAATTCCGGATAGCAATCTAGGAGCCGCTTAGTTTCCATTAATTCAAACATTCGTGATTCACGATATATGACTTCAGGACTTTCGATAATTGGCATTCCGTAAAACGGGCCCGTTGCTTGGTCATTAAGACTCTTTAGAACTTCTAAGTATTTATAACTAGCGGACGTGAATTTCGGAAAGACGAAACCCGTGATAATCTTTGCGCTGTCGCCCATTTTTTCCATAAGTCTCAGAATCTGTTCTGGCGTGCGAACCCGTATAAAGATTAGGGGAAGATTTCTGGACAATGTTTCCACATTATTGGAAGCCTCGTAAATTTTCTTCACTTGGGTTGTTAGATTTTCTTCTGCGAAAGACACCTCTGAATCACCAATTGAATCTTCTAAGCAAAACACCGTCGAGGCTAGTCCTGTATTTTTATGGGAAATAATATCTTCTGCGATCGTTTCTCTCGTCCCCGGCATATATAATGTCGCTCCAAGTGCATACGCAAGCGTCGCGCGCGATGTCTCTCGATCGAAAGGCTCCGGCCCTTTATAGAAGATAGCTTCCCTATCTTCTTGCTTCAAATAATTAAAAAATCTCACACGCTCGTGCTACCCAACGGCAGTACTTCTCTCCTTTCATTGAACAACACTCGGTCCAACTACTGTCTCTTATACACA
>DHWG01000191.1:16160-16947 GCA_002413075.1 Desulfosporosinus sp. UBA5188
TAATTAAATAATTAAATTCTCATTAAATTTAGATGAAATAACTGTTAAGATTCAGCTCTTTGTTTTGCTACTGTAATAATCTAAAATCTTTTGTCCCTCGTCCGTCTTTGTGACTGGTTCTTGGGTAGGTTTATCTGACATTTGAATATTGTCTATGTTACCATTCTTGGTATGGAAATGAACTTCGTATATCGAATAATCATAAACGTATAGATTTCCTTCGTCATCCTTCGTTTTTTTGGTGGGTGAATCCATCTTGTCCTTAATGATGTTTTCCGGATCTCCAACTTTCAGGCCATTATCCACGCCAGTTCCAGCCTTATCGACTGAAATATAAATGAGCAACCCATCTTTGTTAAAGGACAACAGTTGCTGATCGAATCGGATACTATAATAGGCTTCTTCTTCAATTACCTTACGATCAATGGTCGCATTACTCGGTAATTTTTCCACAATCTGTGAAAATGGTAAGCTAACCCGCTCACCAGATATGGTTAAATATTTAATTTCTTCCGTATTAGCTTTTGTTTTATTCTCTGCTTTCGTGATCGCGGTATTCACGCTCGATAAAAGCAGAAACAATACAATCGCTGAATATCCCATAATTTTAACGCGTTTCTTCCAGATATCTTTTTTAATAATATCCTTCTTAATTTTAAAATAAAAAAAAGTTGCATAAAAGATCACTGATAAGGGTGCAGCAATAATGAATAGCCAAGTTAAAGCCGTTTTAAGTATTTGCATTGTAATATTCCTCCCTATAATCATTATTGTACGATTCTAGTCG
>DHWG01000166.1:0-4029 GCA_002413075.1 Desulfosporosinus sp. UBA5188
ATTATGTCGCCAAACTTGGGTTATAAAGAATAAATGAGAGCCTATTAAAGAAAGGAATTAAGGAATGAACGACTATCAGGTTATCGTGGTTGGTGGCGGAGCAGCAGGGATGATGGCCGCAGGACAAGCAGCAAAAGGCGGTGCGAAGGTTCTTTTACTTGAGAAAAAAGAACATCTGGGCCGTAAAATAGCCATTTCAGGGAAGGGACGATGTAACTTAACCAACGAAGAGAACGTATCAGATTTTATTAGCCACTACCCAGGTAATGGCCGATTTTTACACGGAATATTGAGAGATTTTGATAATGTGGCTTTAAGAGAGTTTTTTGCCGGTTATGGGGTAGAGACGAAAGTTGAACGGGGAGGACGCGTTTTTCCTATTTCCGATGATGCAGAGAAGGTTGTTGAAGCCCTTAAGATCTTTCTCACTGAAAAGGGCGTAGAGGTGCGTTCGGGAATCGCTGTGGAAGAAATTTTGGTGAAGAATGGGCAGGCCATAGGGGTACGAGCTGGCCAGAAGCGGTATTTAGCCCCTACGGTTATTTTGTGTACAGGGGGCGCTTCCTATCCCGCCACTGGCTCGAATGGGGATGGGTTTAGGTTTGGCCGCAAACTGGGACACAGTGTTATCACACCTCGGCCAGCTTTGGTTCCACTTAAAACATCCGAAGAGTGGGTGAAGGAGCTACAGGGGCTTGCCCTGAAAAATGTAGAAGCCTCTTTATGGATCAATGGCAAGAAGACCTTCACCGAGTTCGGAGAGATGTTATTTACTCATTTTGGCGTATCTGGTCCTATTATTTTGACGATCAGCCGTAAGGCCGGGGAGGCAGTTCGTGCAGGAAACCAAGTTCAGTTGCGAATAAATTTTAAACCAGCGCTCTCGCTTGAGCAGTTAGACACTCGGGTGCAACGGGATTTTCAAAAGTACAGCAATAAGCAGTTCAAAAATGCTTTAGATGACCTCTTACCCCAAAGCCTGATTCCTGTCATGATCCAATTGAGCGGGATCAATCCGGAAGGGGTCGTGCATCAAATTAGTCGAGAGGAAAGAAAACGCTTAGTTAGTTTATTGCAAGAATTACCAGTGACTATTACGGACACTCTCCCATTAGAGACCGCAATTGTAACGGCAGGAGGAATTGCAGTAAAAGAGATCAATCCAAAAACAATGGCTTCAAAAGTCGTAGCAGGGCTTTATTGGGCTGGAGAAGTTGTAGATGTCGATGGCATTACAGGCGGGTATAATCTCCAGGCTGCGTTCTCAATGGGCTATAGGGCAGGACGATCGGCGAGCGTTTCTGCGCTTGAGTTGGTCTGATTATCACCCCTTCTGCATAAACTCTTTTCGAGGTGGTGTACGTGCGTCGGAGAGAAAGTTTATTAGAATGGATGTGGAATGCAGTCCAGCGGGCGGAAGGCAAAATCATACGTGTTATGGTTTTGGCGTCGGTAATACTTGTAGTAATGCAGTTAGGTTCGTTAAAGGATCCGGTTGATTTTTATAAGGCGATCGCAGCGAAGGTCGAGGCTCCTCCTTTAGAATTGCCCGCACTTGCCGTAACACATCAGACCTGGCAGCTCACATTAAAAGCAACACCAGCTGCGCCGATTCGTGTGCTTCAAAATGGTAAAGTCCTGGGCACTTTAACGAATGGGGAACAGCAAATGACCGTAGAGTCTGGACAGATTCAGTTGGACGGGAGAGGTTTGTCTCAGATCATTCAGGTTCAAGTTGTTAACAAAGATACACAATTGGCTGAACCTCGAAAGAATCAGATTGTCGTGATACAGGGAAATAGCCTGAACCTGACGGTCAGACCGTAGTGTTGCAAATTACGTCTTCGCGTACTATAATTCAAACAAAGACACCTGAAAGGTGTCTTTTTAGATGAATCAGACAATAGAATGTTCGAGTAGTATGGTAGGGGAAAGGAAGAACGCGATGATGGCACAAAGTAAGAAAATAGCGCTCGCTGCCTTGAAAATGGCTATGACAGAGAGCCGAGAAGAAGAGGCCAAGTTAAAAGAGTCTTATCTAAGTCTTGGGGTCAAAACTGCTGCAGTTGATTACGGCGGAGAGTATATCAGCTCGATTCGCAAAATTGTGGAACGTGCTATAGTCGCGGCCAATCGCGAAGGGGTTATTAAAGAGACTCATGGAGATGAAGGCGCAGTGGCCGGGGCAACTCGCGAGGCCTTAAGTCAAATTAGTAACAAAGCTATGGGCTTGAATATTGGTGGGAAAATTGGGATTGCACGACAAGATGATCATTTGAGTGTCGCGATTTTCTTCGGAATAGGGCTGTTACATTTGGATGAGGTTGCAGTGGGACTTGGACATCGCGTTGCTCCCAAAGAAATAGGGGGTTAAAACATGGTTCGAGGAATTAGAGGTGCGACAACGGTCGATCATAATGATGCCGCTGAGATAAAGGAAGCGACCCAGGAACTTTTACAAAGGATACTTTCAGAGAATACGCTGAGTACAGAAGACTTGGTCAGTGCTATATTTACAGTCACGGCAGATTTAAACGCGGATTTTCCTGCTTCGAGTGCACGGGAGATCGGTTGGGAATTAGTACCTCTCCTTTGTGCGACGGAAATCCCTGTGCCCAGCGGTCTCGCCCGATGCATACGTGTGCTGATACACGTAAATACGACCCGTTCTCAAACGGAAATAACCCACGTCTTCTTGCGCAATGCCATAGCGCTACGAAAGGATTTGGTTAGGCAAGAGACTCAAACATAAATATCTTGCGCCAGAAAATAGGGCCTGTAGCCAAAGCCGTAGGCCGTGAAATGATTTAATGCTGTTATGGGGTTGTGAGAATTGCCCTTCTGTGATAAGATAGTTTAAATTTAATAGTTCCATTTTTTAGTTTAGTATAAATGATCGAGAGTTAGCTTTGTTTGGCAAAGCTATATGTAGGATGGTACTCGTGGTCTATGGTGGGTGCTTCGTGTGGAAGGACTCGGCAATCGTAAATAGTAGGATAGTAGGATGGGAGCGTTTAGAAGTTAAGGCACCCTCTATTGAGGGTGCCTTTTTCGGTCCCTTCTTAAGTGAATTTATTAAGAGAGGAAGTGGGAGCCGTGGAATCTATATTTGGAGAGTTAGCTAGGGAAGAGATCCGCGATTTACCAATCTATGTACCAGGGAAGCCAATTGATGAGGTTAAAAGAGAACTCGGATTGACAGAGATTATTAAACTTGCTTCCAACGAAAACCCTTGGGGACCTTCGCCCCGGGCAATTCTGGCAATGAGGGAAGCCGTCGGGGATATTAACAGGTATCCAGACGCAGGTGCCTTCACGTTGAAAAGTGCATTAGGGGAATCCTATGGGCTCTCCAGTGACCATCTATTACTAGGGAATGGTTCCGAAGAAATTGTTCAGATGATTGCCAAAGCCTTTTTCCGACCAGGAGAAGAAATCCTTATGGGTAAACCGAGTTTTCCTCGTTATGAAACGGTTACCCGACTAATGGGCGCGATTCCCCGTGAGATTGCCCTTGAGGAAGGGTATTATCCTTTGCGAGGCTTAGTCAGTAGTATCACGGAGAAAACACGGGCAATCTTCATTTGTAATCCTAATAATCCAACCGGAACGGTCCTATCGGAACAAGACATACGAGCCTTTGTGGAGCAGGTACCTTCTCATATCCTCTTGATCTTTGACGAAGCTTATATCGAATTCTCTGAACAGAGTTTTTCCGGCTTAGCCTTTCTAGATGAACCTCGTCCGATCATTGTTCTGAGAACGTTTTCAAAAGCCTTTGGTTTAGCAGGAATCCGTTTGGGTTATGCCATTGCACGTCCCGAACTGACGGATGCCTTGAACCGGGTACGGGAACCGTTTAATTCGAACGCTGTGGCACTTGCAGGCGCATTAGCAGCCTGGCAAGATCAGGGCTATCTTGAGGAAATCATTCAAAAGAATTCTGATGAACGTCGCTACGTAACCGGACATCTTCTGCAATTAGGGGCTCGAATTTATCCAACGGAAACGAATTTCATCTTTGCCTTC
>DHWG01000166.1:4245-27330 GCA_002413075.1 Desulfosporosinus sp. UBA5188
AAAGTTTAGACGATTAATATTGTAGGATGGTAGAAAGGGGCAGGAAATAATGATTATAGTATTAAAAATGGGCGCGACACAAGAACAAATTGAAGAGGTTTCCACACGGCTTACAGATGCGGGGTTCAAAATACATCTTTCTGAAGGCGTGGAGAAAACGATTATGGGGGCTATTGGGGATCGAAAACGAATGGAGGCCCTTGATTTAGAAGCGTTGCCTTGGGTAGAGAAAGTCGTGCCCATTCTGGCACCGTATAAATTAGTCAGCCGGGAGTTTCACGCCGCGGATAGTATTATTCGGGTGGGGGGGCAAGAAATTGGAGGCAGTAAAATTCATGTGATGGCAGGTCCATGTGCTGTCGAAAGTCGTGCACAGATCTTGGAAGCGGCGCATGCAGTGCGCGAGGCGGGTGCGACGTTTTTGCGTGGGGGTGCCTTCAAACCCCGCACTTCTCCCTATTCTTTCCAAGGATTAGAGGAAGAGGGCTTGCGCTATTTAGCCGAAGCGCGTGAAGAAACGGGCCTTTTAGTGATCACAGAAGTGATTGATGCACAGGATGTTTCGTTAGTGGCGGATTATGCGGATGTTCTCCAAATTGGCGCCCGCAACATGCAGAACTTTGTCCTTCTCAAAGCAGTCGCCAAGTGCGGTAAACCAGTCATGCTTAAAAGAGGCCCCTCTGCAACCTTAGAAGAATGGATGATGGCCGCTGAGTATATCCTGGATGGAGGAAACGATCAGGTGATGTTCTGCGAGCGGGGCATACGTACCTTTGAAAGTTATACACGAAATACGCTTGATCTGAGTATGGTCCCTGCCCTTCACGCTCTTTCCCACCTGCCGGTCATTGTTGACCCAAGTCACGGAACGGGGAAATGGCAATTAGTTCATCCCATGGCGAAAGCAGCTTTGGCTGCCGGAGCAGATGGCTTGATTGTGGAAGTCCATCCCCACCCTGAAAAGGCGGTTTCAGACGGAAAACAGTCCTTAACTCCGGAAAAATTCCAAATAATGATGACGGATTTGGCAAGGCTGACGACGGCCCTTGATCGTCAATTGGGGGAAGTGAGTTTGTGATTGAAGGTCCAGAAGAGATATTGACACCAGGCTGGTCGGGCCTTCGTAACCCAAAGGCCTGTATCGTCGGCTTGGGATTGATCGGCGGGTCTTGGGCAGGAGCCTTACACCTTTCTGGTTGGGAGGTTTTTGCGGTTGACCGTGAGAAGGCTAGTCTTGATGAAGCACTATCTAGGGGCTGGATTCAGGCAGGCTGGACGGAAATGCCGCAGTTCATGGAGGTTGATTTGCTCGTTTTCGCGTTGCCCCTTCAAGAGTTTGCGAAGGGGTATGACCAATTAATTGGCAAGATTCCTAAAGGGACCATCGTAACCGATGTCGGAAGCATTAAGGCAGAAGTCTGTAATAAATCGAAGGTCAGTGCTCAAGCCGGGCTTGTTGATTTCCATTTTGTCGGCGGACATCCAATGACGGGTTCGGAACAATCTGGGTTTATGGTTGCCAACCCCCATCTTTTTCAGGGGTATCCTTATGTTTTAACCCCACCGACCGATTGCCCTCAAGGCGTGGTTCGAAAACTTGCAGAAGTGATTCAAGGGTTTGGCGCCAAAGTTGTATTTAGAGATCCAGAGGACCATGATAGAGAAGTGGCGATGGTCAGTCATATCCCCCATTTGTTTGCAGTGGCTTTAACCTTAGCAACGCGAGACGCTTCTAAAAATGAGGAATCAGCCTTTGCCTTAGGTGGACGAAGTTTCCAAGACATAACGCGTATCGCCGATAGTTCTCCAGAAATGTGGAAGGAAGTATTGGTGAGGAATTCAGAGGCGATTCTGGGTGGCCTTACCCTATTGGAACAAAGAATCAAGGAATTACGCGAGCATCTTCAGCAGGGAGACAAAGAGGCTATTGCCCAAGCCTTTCGCAAGGCTCATTCGGTTCGGGGCTGTATTGACGAACTCGCTTCGCTCAATGATTCATTTTGACTAAGGGGGGATATCTATGCGAGGCGTGTTTATAAAGCCGGTCTCCAGCGTAGCAGGAGAAATCGCAGTTCCTGGTGATAAATCTATTTCTCATAGGGCAGCGCTCCTGGGTGGGATGGCTCATGGAGAAACCCATGTGTCCAATTTTTTATTAGGTCAGGACTGTTTAAGTACGCTTCATTGTTTAAAACAATTGGGAGTCTCTTCCGAGCGACAGGGGACTGAAGTTTGGATTCGCGGCGAGGGAATGGAAGCTTGGACGGAGCCAACAGAGGTCCTGGATGCGGGTAATTCGGGGACGACTTCGCGGCTAATGCTTGGAGTCTTGGCGGGTAGCCCGTTTGCTGTCACCTTAACTGGAGATGCGTCCCTGCGAACTCGACCCATGCGGCGTGTCACTGACCCTCTTAAACGGATGGGTGCCCAGATTATAGGACGGCAAGGCGATAATCTGTTTCCCCTGACGATGAAGGGTGGTCAGTTACATGGACAAACCTTTCGAACCGCTGTGGCCTCGGCCCAAGTCAAGTCGGCTATTATCTTGGCAGGGTTGAGAGCGAGCGGAGAAACGTGCGTTGAGGAACCGGTTTCTTCCAGGGATCATACGGAACGAATGCTCAGAGGGTTCGGAGTTGAGGTGCTCAGTGAGAAGACTGTGGTAAGAGTGCACGGGGGAGCTCGGTTGACGGGTCAGGAAGTTTCTGTCCCGGGAGATATTTCGTCGGCTGCATTCTTCCTCGTCTTAGGAAGCTTGGCTGGACGTGGAGAACTCACTTTGCCCAATGTCGGCGTAAACCCAACTCGGACTGGAATATTGGACGCGCTAAGAGCTATGGGTGCGGATATCGAATTGATCGATGTTACGGAAATCTGCGGTGAACTGAGGGCAACGCTGCGTGTCCGTCCTGCGCGTCTTAAAGGGATTGAAATTGGAGGGGACATGATTCCACGCCTGATTGATGAAATTCCCATTCTAGCGCTCGCTGCAAGTCTAGCTGAAGGGGAAACGGTCATTCGAGACGCTGCAGAGCTGAGGGTCAAGGAATCCGACCGCATTCATACAGTGGCTGAGGGGTTAAACGCTTTAGGTGCCAAGGTTGAGGAACTTCCCGATGGGTTGCGTATTCAAGGACAGCCTTCCTTGCGCGGGGGGCAGGCGAATAGCTTTGGAGATCATCGGTTGGCCATGACGTGGGCCATTGCAGGGCTGCTTTCTCAGCAAGGGATCAGCGTGGAAGACATGGCCGCGGCTGATGTATCCTATCCTGAGTTTTTGGCCGTGCTCAAGAAGGTAGCGCTATGATTGGCAAGACATCCCAAGAAGTAGGTAAGGGCTTTGCTTATGGATTGCGCCAATCGTTGACGATCGCGATTGGGTATGCGCCCGTGGCGTTAACCTTTGGAATTCTAGCGACTCAGTTCGGGGTATCCTTTTGGGAAGCTGGGCTGATGTCTTTCTTTGTTTTTGCGGGTGCATCCCAGTTTATTGCGATAGAAATGATCCATCAGGGCGCTACAATGTGGATGATTGCACTGACGACTTTCATTGTTAATATACGCCATATGTTGATGAGTTTGTCAGTTGTGCCGTACTTCCCGGCAAGGACTTTACGCTGGTCTTTAGGACTGGCCCAAGGGCTCACCGATGAAACATATGTCCTTAATACGAGGGTTCTAAAGGACGTGGTCGGAGAAGAAAATCGTCGCTGGGTCATGCTAGGAATTAACTTAGGTTCTTTCATTTCATGGGTGGTTTTTACGATGCTTGGTGGTTTAATTGGGAAATGGTTGCCTATTCAGTTCTCAGGTTTCCAATTCGCTCTTTTGGCCTTATTTATTATTTTGACGACGACCTCTTTAACTAAGAAAAACGCTCTGACTTATCTCTTAGCCGCCCTACTTGCCGTTGTCTTTAAGCTGTTCATTCCAGGGAAGATTTATCTTATTTTAAGTGTGGCTTTAGCTGCTGGGATTGGAGCCTGGTGGCGTCAGAGACAACGTGTTTGTGGGATTGAGGGGAAACAGGCAGACTATAAAGCTTAAAGAGTAGGGAGGAAAATTCTATGCATCTCCAACTACTGGAGACGATTCTATTAATGACTTTAGTCACATATGGGGCGCGTGTTTTACCCTTTCTGGTGTTCAAAGGAAATAACGTTCAAGGGTATGTCCGTGATTTTATAGAACTTGTCCCTATTGCCTTACTGGCCGCGCTAGTCATTCCAGAATTAGTGACACCGAGTGGTTCGATCGTCCTCATACATAATCCGTTTTTATGGGCAGGTCTCTTAACGTTTCTATTCTCTAAATATGTACCCAATCTTTTTTTGGGAATTCTCTTCGGAATGACCGTGTTCTGGGGATTGGATAGGTTACTGTAGTAAAAGGTAACGGGAAAACAGAAGGGGAAGCACTTAGGCCTCCCCTTTCTTGTCTGAAAATTATCTATTGCTCGTTGTTTCTCCATCTCGACCATAATCTGATCGACCGTCCTGATCTGGTTGGTGACCATAAGGTAGCTCTTCGCGTTTAGGAAATGGTTTTTTACTTGGTTTAGGCTGATCCATAGTAATTCCTCCGATCGCTAGAATACGTTTAACATACCCTGCATATGGGATAATCATTCTTCATTTACGGTGGTGTTTATAATTTAAAAGAGAGAGCATTAAGCTCTCAAAGTTATAGAAAATTATGTGGGGATATGAAGGCTATGCTAAGAGATTCAATAGGAATTTTAAGGACGGATATTTATGCCTAAGGAATTAACACACTGGCACATAGCTCGCGAAGCTTTGCGTCGGGCAGGTACAACTCAGGTAGGAAAAATCATTGCGTGCAACCCTGCACTTTATTATATTGGCGCCGTAGCCCATGATATTGGATTTTACGATTTTTCTAAGCCGGCTGAAACTAACCTTGAGCAAATGGCCAATCAGCTTCATGGTGTGGATGGAGAAAATACTCTGGAGCCTGTGATTAAAATAATGGAGATGGCACTTAGCCAGAACAGTAAACACACGCAACTGGCTTTTCTACTAGGTATGTTGTCACACTTTGTGGCGGATAGTATTTTCCATCCCATGGTTTACTATATGAGCGGAAATTATTTTGCTAACGACCTGGAAGAACGTGAAAAGGCCGTGTTTCGTCATCGTTTGTTTGAGACGGCCATCGATCTTTGGATCGATACCGTTGATCCGCTCGAAGATTCGTCTGACCTGATTCATTTCTGGCGTGAAACGGGCGAAGCGGGGCAAGAGGCTTTTCAAATGATTGTTGAGAATTTCACTTATCTTGGCGATAAAAGTATCAGGGTGCATTTTAAAAAGGCTTGGCGGAATTATCGCTTCTTACAAACTGCCTTTAGTTGGTCAACCCCTTGGCGCGTCTTAGATTTCTACGGGGATTTTGGGCCTTTATCCGTCAAAAAGTATGAAGCGTTATTTTATGCACAACCTCTGAACCTATCGTTTTTTGATTCAAGCTTTGAGTGGCGACATCCTGTAACAGGGGCACCTTATAAAATGACTTTGATTGAACTTTTTGATGAGAGTGTTAAAAAGGTTATCACTTTGTTTGAACGATTAAATACTCAATCTATAGAAAACTGGCCGTTCCTGCTTAGAGAACTTCAGCCACTGTCACTAGACAGCGGATTGCCCTATGTAGGGGTATGTCAGATGAAATATTTTGGCACTGAACCTATTGAACAACAATTGCGGGTATAAAGTCTAGACACAAGAACCGTCCCCCTGTCTGAGAAGCGTCTTGCTTGTCTGGTTTTGCACAACGTTTGCGAGTATAATATAAAGAAGAAACTCCGAGATTTATCTCGGAGTTTCTTCTGGGCCAACAAAAAGACTTCTTGTCCGTCTAACTACGTGGATAGCTCATGTCGGGATCACTCATCATGTCATCGTCTTCGTTTCTGTTTTCGTCCAAACCTTCGTCATTTGAACAGCAGCACCCGTGTGATACAATGGAATATCCATACTGTTCAGATTTTCGCCCGAGTAAGAAAGCGGCCACTAGGCTCAGAAGAAAAAGAAATCCATGGGCATGATGGTGATAACGCTTTTGATGATAAAACATGCTAAAGTCCTCCTCTCTTTAGTTTTAGAATGGCTTTTTTAGAGCGAATTCATCCCGGAAATTTAAGGAAATTTTTTCAGGAGGGTTGTCATGCGTTACAATGTATTGCTATGGGATTTAGATGGAACCTTAACAGATTCTAAACAAGGAATTACCCGCTCTGTTCAATACGCCCTAAAGAGATTAGATTATCCCGTTTGCGAGGCCGATTCTTTGGATTGGATCATTGGTCCGCCGTTGAAAGAAAGCTTCAGGACCTTGTTTAATACGACGGATGACGCTTTCTTAGACAGAGCTATCTCAATTTATCGAGAGCGCTATACAGACATAGGGCTCTATGAAAGTACTGTTTACCCCGGTATTCCGGATTTGTTGGCTCAATTACAGGAAAAGGGCTGTAGGCATTTGCTGGCGACCTCAAAGCCTAGGATTTTTGCTGAAAAAATTCTTAAACATTTCTTATTGGATTCTTACTTTAGTGTTATTATGGGAAGTGAGTTAAACGGTCAATTTGTGGAGAAGGATTGTTTAATTGCTGAAGCACTGAAAACCATGCCACTTGGTTCACGGTCAAGCACGGTGATGATTGGTGATCGTAATTATGATGTCTCTGGAGCAAGAGCGAACCATATTGATGTTATTTCGGTCGGATATGGGTTTGGGACTGAGGAAGAATTACGCCTCGCTTCTCCTGATTTTATCGTCCAGACTGTGAGTGACTTAGGTCAATTACTTTCTCGTTAAACTAACCCATGGAACGCCCCTTTTCACAATTTATTGCCCGCTGTCCCTTCCCACCATCCATGATCAGCGGTCCCTTCTCTCGTCCATACCCGGATATCGTATAACGAATCGCAGCATCTAAATAAACATAATTTTCATCCTTTTCTTGACGAACCATCCCAACTAGGCCACGGTCGTGTGTTGCAGCAAGGCTTTGCTGGACAACATACTGATAAGCCCGCTCCTCCCAGGGATCCAGAAAATCGGAGACTGTATTAATATAAGTCTCTAAGGGAATCTTGAAACTACGGTGATAAATTTGTAGTGTTGTCTCTGGTGCATGCATGTGAATTCCTCCTTTCAATTAGTCTGAGAAGATTGTTCGAAAAATATGTACAGAAGAAAGGCGAGTAAGTATGGACGAAGAAACCCAATCGAATTCTCTTTTGAAACGGCACTTGAGTTGGGTAGATCTTGCGATGGTTTTGGGTGGGATCGTTGGCATTTATCTTATCTTGGCGTTTGGAACGTTTTGGTTAATGGGACGTTGGCCTCATGAACGCATTTTAATGTATCTTAATGCGTTTCTGACGCAATTATCCTTTGCCGCTTTGATTTGGAGTATAAAGAAAATCCGACACTGGGAATGGTCAGATTTTGGTTGGCATTCTGTCCCCATGAGAAATACCTTTAGGAAAATCTTGAGCTTGTATGCCTTAACCTGGTTCATAAATATTTGCTATGCAATTTTTCTTTATCAGCATGGTTTAACCCCTCCTGACACGGATGTTTACACCAAATTATTGGGTCAGACCACCTCTCTTACATTGACCCTGAATTTGGTTTTAGCGGGCGTCTTAGCGCCCTTTGTGGAAGAAACATTATTCCGTGGGGTTATTTTTGGAAGCTTGCAAGCGTACTTTGGGAAATGGACATCAGCGGTTCTCAGCGCTGTGATTTTTTCCGCGCTTCATTTCCAAGCCTACGGATTTTTTCCGCGTTTTATGTTAGGCATGGTCCTAGTTTATCTATATGACAAGTATAAATCGCTCTACCCCGCCATTGCGTTACATGCGTTTAATAACATCGTTGCTACTTTGATTGCCGCAAGCTTACCGATGTGAATAAAAGGAGCCGTTTAGTGTGAAGCAAAAACAACAACAGGCCTTACAAATTGCTATTGATGGTCCTGCAGGTGCTGGTAAAAGTACGGTCGCTAAGCTCGTAGCAGAACAGTTACATCTATTTTATGTGGATACCGGGGCTATGTATCGGGCTATTGCCTATAAAGCCTTAAAATGTAAAATTGACTTAGCAGACGAACTCAATGTCAGCCAAATTGCTAAAAATGTCGAGGTCGTTTTGGATCATTCGGAGGCTGGAACGGTCTGGTGTGATGGGGAGAATGTCACACAGGTGATTAGAAACCCGGAAATATCTCGCGCCGTTTCTACCGTTGCGGCCTATGCGGAGGTTAGGGAACGCTTAGTTGGATTGCAGCGCAGGGAAGCTGAGCGAGGCGGCGTGGTGATGGATGGCCGTGATATTGGAACTCATGTCCTGCCAGAAGCCTCACTTAAAATATTCTTAACGGCTACGCTACAGGAACGTGCCAAGCGCCGGTGGCGGGAACTCGTGAAAGCCGGAAAAAATGCGATTTTGGAAGAAGTTGCCAAAGACATTCAAGAACGTGATCGACAGGATACGCAGCGAGCGGTTTCTCCACTAGAGTCAGCTCAAGATGCTATCATTCTTGATACGACGGGTTTAAGTGTTGAAGAAATAGTCGGTAAAATTATAGCGTTGACGCAGGAGGATGGAAGATGACGTTCTATGAATTTGCGAAAAAGATCTTTCGCTTCCAGTTTCGGTTGATGGGTTGGAGGATCGTTGGCGTGGAGAATATGCCGGCGGAAGGCCCCGTTATTTTAGCAGTGAACCATCAAAGCCTTTGGGATCCCTTAGTGGCTGGATCAAGTTTGCCGCGCAAGGTCTCCTTTATGGCCAAAGAAGAACTATTCTCTATACCCGTTTTAGGAAATATCTTCCGCAAAATGGGCGCCTTTCCAGTCAAACGAGGGCAGGGGGATATGAATGCCATCCGACATTCTTTGGCCATCTTAAAAGAGGGCGGTGTGTTGGGGCTTTTCCCTGAAGGTACAAGGTCCAAGGACGGAGAACTCCAAAAAGGTCTACCGGGCATGGTTTTTCTTATGGAAAAAAGCAAAGCAACGGTCGTTCCTGTTAAAATGTTTGGGACACGTAAACTCTTAATAAAAGGCTGGGGAAAGATCGTGGTCGTGGTCGGTAAGCCGATGACCCCTCAAATGTTACAGGCTCCAGAAGGGGTAGAAAACCGTAGGGAATGGATTGCCAATCGTATTATGGAAGCAATGCTGGAATTGACGGATGAAAAATAAGTCATAAGATCATCAAGACACGTGTGAAAAGGGGATGAAACAATCCTCTCTTTTTGTGTGCCCAAATAACAGAACGGGAGACCTTTTTCACCCTTTTTATATTTGGCGTATTTTCTACATGAGAGCATAGAATTTAATATCCAGTGGTGTTATAATTCTATTAATTAATATTATCACAATATTCCGTTGAAGGAGGATAGGTGACTGAGCTACGGTGTCAAGACCACGGTAATAAGTAAGAGGAGAGGTGAAACCATTGAATGCCTTAACACTGGTAATTATTTCTGCATGTGTTCTTATTCTAGCTTATCGGATCTACGGTGCTTTCTTGGCGACAAAAGTATTGATGGTGGATGAGTCCCGTATTACCCCCGCAATACGCTTAAATGACGGGCAAAACTTTGTTCCAACCAATAAATGGGTCGTTTTCGGGCATCATTTTGCGGCAATTGCTGGAGCAGGTCCCTTGGTTGGACCAGTCCTGGCAGCCCAATTCGGATTTTTACCGGGTACCGTTTGGATCTTAATTGGAGCCGTTATGGCTGGGGCAGTGCATGATATGGTCATTTTATTTGCATCTGTCCGGTACGATGGACGTTCACTGGCGGAAATTGCCAAAGAAGAAATTGGGTCGGTCGCTGGACTGGCTACCGCCATCTCCATTCTCTTTATTTTAGTATTAGCCATGGCCGGGCTCGCTGTTGTGGTCGTTGGGGCTGTTAAGAACAACCCTTGGGGAGCCTTTACCATCACGATGACGATTCCTATTGCTTTGCTTGTGGGCTTGTATATGTATAAATTACGCCCTGGGAAAGTCGGCGAAGCGTCAATTATTGGCTTTTCCCTCGTGATGCTAGCCGTTGTCTTGGGACCTGCCGTTCAAACCTCTGTACTGGCTCAGTATTTTACCTGGTCAGAAAAAGCACTTTGGATTATTTTGCCTTGTTACGGGCTTGTTGCCGCAATCTTACCAGTGTGGTTATTACTTGCCCCACGGGATTACATTAGTACTTATCTGAAAATCGGAACAATCGGTGCCTTGGCACTAGGCATCGTTTGGGTTCATCCAGTCCTACAAATGCCGGCAATCTCCTCGTTTGGTTTTGCCGGAAGTGGACCCGTCGTTCCAGGCCCAATCTGGCCTTTCGTAAGCATCACGATTGCCTGTGGAGCCTTATCTGGGTTCCATGCGCTAATTAGTTCTGGGACCACCCCCAAGCTCATTGGTAGTGAACGAGACATTCGTCTCGTAGGCTTTGGTGGCATGCTCATGGAAGCGTTTGTCGCCATGATGGCTCTCATTGCCGCTTCAGTGTTGGCCCCTGGAGACTATTTTGCCATTAACCTTGCACCAAAAGCGTTTGCCAATCTCCAGATTGCTACGGTAGAGTTAACAAAATTGTCTAATCTGGTCGGAATGGACTTGGCAGGGAGAACCGGGGGAGCCGTCACCTTGGCGGTCGGGATGGCCCATATTTTCTCCAGAGTCGTCGGCGAGGCTTGGATGAAATATTGGTACCAATTTGCGATTATGTTTGAAGCGCTCTTTATTTTAACCACGATTGATGCAGGCACACGTGTGGGTCGTTATATTCTTCAGGATTTCTTAGGAAGATATGTTTACAAACCCTTCAAAAGCACCAACTGGTGGCCTGGAGTCATATTAACGAGTGTCGTAATTTCTTTTGCCTGGGGTTATATGTTGTACGGTGGAAATGTTGCCTCTATCTGGCCAATCTTTGGCGTTTCGAATCAGTTGCTGGGGGTAATCGCCTTGGCCATTGGTACGACGGTAATCTTGCGTAACAGTACGAAGATGATTTATGCTTGGACGACCTTGGTCCCCATGGTTTACATGGTTGTCACAGTGTTTGACGCTGGCTTATGGTCAGTCCGTTGGAACTACTTGCCGAAGCACGACTATCTAAAGGTCGGCATGATCGTCATTATGTTGGCGCTTGTCGTCATTATTTTGATTGATTGCTTTATTAAATGGAACGAGATTATTACTGCTCGCAAAGCAGGAAAATCAATGGCGACTATCTCGAAGCCTTTCACTGCGAAGTAAAGGTTCTAGGACGTTCATAGCTTAAGAAATCACAAACCTATATTTGTCGAGGGATGTGACCTGGTATCAGGTTACATCCCTTTTTTTGTTCAACCCGTCTCTTCTCGCCATCACGACACCTTCTATCATTAGCCTCGGTGTAATTTCGAACGTCCCTATACGATTCTTGGCCAACGTTGTTAATGATAAAACTCCTTCAAATAGCAGGGATTTTGACACCGCGTAGAGAATTAGGTCTATATAATTCTTACAAAGGAGGTTCGTAATTTTGAACGTTCAACTAGCGGCAAAAGCTGGTTTTTGTTTTGGCGTTAAGCGCGCCTTGGATATGGCAGAGAGAACTGTGGAAACATCCGCGGCAGTCTCGCTCGGACCTCTTATTCACAATCAACAGGTTGTAAAACGCTTGGCAGAGCGCGGAATTCAGGTGGTTCATACCTTGGAAGAGGTCTTAGCCAACCAAGCTGTCATTATTCGCTCTCATGGTGTAGGATCTAGTGTCTATCAGGAGGCTGAAAATAAAGGTATTCAAGTCGTTGACGCCACGTGTCCTTATGTTCAGAAAGCGCAACGCCTCGCTGCAGCGTCTGCTCAGAAGGGACAGCAAGTCATTGTTATGGGAGACAAACTCCATCCTGAGGTGCAGGGGATTCTGGGCTGGGCGGGAAATCAGGCCATACCCATTCAGACACTTGAGGAAGCGAAAGAACTTCCGTCTTTCCCACAATTAGCCGTTTTAGCACAGACAACCCAACTTATGGAAAGCTTTGAAGGGATTGTCGAAGAACTAAAACGCCATACTGAAGACTTGACCGTTCACAACACGATTTGTAGTGCAACGGCAGAACGACAAAAAGCGGCTCGAGAGTTAGCTCAAACCGTTGACGTTATGGTGGTGGTGGGTGGTCGCAACAGTGCAAATACTCAAAAACTCGCGAGTCTCTGTGCGGAAATCACGAAAACACACCTGATCGAGACCGCCGACGAATTAGAGGAAGTCTGGTTTAAAGTCGCTAAAAGTGCGGGTTTAACCGCAGGGGCTTCGACACCAGATTGGATTATAGAGGAGGTTTATCAAAAAATGACGGAAATAAATAAAAACGAAAACGATCTTGAAATAGATATGGGCGACTGGGAAAAAATCGCTCCAGTGGTCAAACGTGTTGAAAATGAAGAAGAGGATACGGCCCTTTCCGAGCGACATGCGGCTGAAGACATAGCGCGGGAGCGATTGGAAAAATTGGCAGAGAGTAAAGAAGAGCTCCAGGCAAAAGTCGTTGAGATAGTCAAGGCCGGTTTGTTGGTGGATGTGGGCCTACGAGGTTTTGTTCCTGCCTCCCAGATTCAACTGGGGTATGTCGAAGACCTGAACCAGTTTTTGGGTCAAACACTTCGGCTTCGGGTTCTTGAATTTGATCCAACGAAGCTGAAAGTTGTACTCTCTCAGAAGATCATTTTGGAAGAGGAGCAGGAGAAGAAGCGCGGCCAATTACTTGAGTCCCTTAAAGTGGGAGATATTGTGACTGGGGTCGTGCGACGAATCCTCGATTTCGGTGCCTTTGTAGATATTGATGGAATGGACGGATTGCTTCATATCTCGGAAATGTCCTACTCCCGCATCCAGCATCCTTCGGAGATGCTGAAAATAGGCGACGTACTGGAAGTTAAAGTCTTAAAACTTGAACCTGACACTGGGAAACTGTCCTTAGGACTGAAACAACTGCAAGTGAGTCCATGGCTGCAAGTTGCGGAAAAATATCCTGTAGGAACTATAGTTCAAGGCGTCGTGGTACGCATCGTAACGTTTGGTGCTTTTGTGGGGCTTGCGGATGGGGTGGATGGGTTAGTGCATATTTCTCAATTAGCCGATCATCGTGTCACTAAGGTCGAAGAAGTACTGAAAGTTGGGGATATGGTGAGCGCTAAGGTCATCGAATGTAAGCCAGAGACAAAACGGATCAGTCTAAGTATGCGCGAGATGGTCGAAGACGCTGCTCGAGCCAATGATGCTGAAGCGATGGCTTCGCAAACTGAAATCAAACCGGTGACCCTTGGTGACCTCTTCGGCAAGCTCTTGCTTACGTATAAACAAGAAAAATAGTGCCCGTTTAATTTGCTTGAGCGAACAGACTTAGGAAGGTGACCCATTTGGCTAAACAAAACAAAACACTCCCTATAGATTTCCCTATCTTGTTTTTCACACTGGCTCTTATAGCCTTTGGCTTAATTATGGTGTTAAGTGCCGGGGCAGTGAGTGGGTTTAATTCTAAGCAAAACATTTACTTTTATCTTTTCCTACAAATGAAGTGGACGCTGGTTGGTTTTGTTTTCGCGGCGGTCGTCATTAAAGTCCCCTATACGTTTTGGCGTAAATTCGCTGGTGTTGCGATTTTGGTCAGTGTGGCCTTACTCATTGCGGTAATCTTCTCAGACGCAGGGGTTGCGGCAAAAGGCTCAGCACGGTGGATTAATATTCTAGGCGTCAGTATTCAGCCTTCTGAAATCACAAAACTGGCACTGGTGCTATTTTATGCGCACATTCTAGACCGTTATCCGGTCACACGAGGAAAAAAATGGCGTATTCCACTGGGGGTGCTGCTTCCTGTTTCAATTCTCATCTTTGGACTCGTTTACAAACAACCTGATTTAGGGACGACGATGGTTTTAGCACTGACCAGCGCCGTCATGCTGTTGCAGACGGAAATTCCTACGCGCTGGTTTGTAGGAGCGGCTCCAGCCTTTGGGCTACCGCTTTTCTATATGATTTACCGTACTAAGAATCAATTGGTTCATTATCAATGGGACCGAATTCTGGCATGGTTTGATCCGTGGAAATATGCCGCAAATATAGGCTACCAAATTACAAACGCCGAAATTGCCTTCGGATCTGGTGGTTTGTTGGGGGTTGGCTTGGGTAGAAGTTTACAAAAATATGGTTTTCTGCCAGAGAACCATACAGATATGATTTTCGCCATAGTCGGAGAAGAACTTGGTTTGGTGGGCACCCTGTTTTTATTACTCCTGTTAATTTCCCTATATGCTCGAGCCTACTATGTAATGCGTCAATGCCCGGATCGTTTTGGACGGCTCTTAGGCTTTGGATTGACCTCCTCCTTAGCCATACAGACCACGATTAACCTAGCTGTTGTGACGGGAGTCATGCCGGTTACCGGGATCACTCTACCCCTGATCTCGTATGGTGGGAGTTCCCTGATTATTACCTTAACTGAACTTGGCTTGATCTTGAATATTTCCCGTTATCGAATGAAACGTACATCCAGTTATACGACTAAGAAACTCTCCAATGTCTCCGAGTAAACCAACCTACAAAAAACTAGACTTCAAAAGGCGTTTTAACGCCCTCTGAAGTCTAGTTTTTTAATCAACATCTAAGCCACTAATAATTCCATTCAGGAGATGGGAGTTTAGTGGCGGTTAGCCCTTGATTAAACGGGAATAATAGGATAATCACATCTGTTTAAGGAGGGGTTTATTTGGAGTTTCCTTATGGAGAATGGATGATTTTTTCTTTAGCCCTTGCTACTTCTGTTCAGAAAAGAGCCTCAAGACGATTATTTCAGCTATTGTTGATCGCCTGGCTACTCGGAAAGTGTGGGGAGGTCGTTTTCCCTTGGACCTTGCCTTGGCACTGGCACTTTGCTCGTTTGATGGTGATGCTGGCTTTCTGGGGCTGGTCTTGGAAGCGTGACGGACGACATGTCTTACCGTTACTCTATACAACTTGTGTCTTAAGTCTGGAAACTCTTTTTCTCGTGAATCAACCTGGCGTTATTCCCTATGAAGCTTGGTTTTTTACAGCCGCGTTGTTCTTAGTCGCCCGGTTGACCGGGCGTTCCTATTGGGGAACGGCCTCCGCTTTCACGGGAAGCATCCTTTTGAACCAGGTATTTATGCGGTTTACTTATGAGGGGATTATGAGCAGCGCGGACTTTCCAGACCCGTTTATTTGGAATTTTGGTATCGGATTGTTGACAGCTTCGGCAGGCCTTCGTTTCGTATGGCTCTATTACAAGGGCTATGGACACACGGAAGAACAAGAACTTCAGTAGCAGGAGCGTGAGTTTTGTAGTATACTTATTAACGATTGAGTCTGGAATAATATGCCATGATCCAGAATGTCAGGAGGATGAACTGTTTTGCCTAAAGGGCTTGTGATCGCAGCGGTTGACGCTGGAAGTATTGCGGAAGAAATGGAGATTCAAGTCGGAGACCGTGTTCTCACTGTCAATGAAGTAGAAATTAACGATATTATTGACTTTCAGTTTGGCATATCAGAAGAAGATTATACTCTGTTAATTGAAAAGCCAGATGGTGAACTATGGGAGCTTGACATAGAGAAGGATCCCGGGGAATTCTTGGGTTTAGAGGTAGAGACCATCAGTGCTGAGGGTCTGAAGGTATGTCGTAATAATTGTACGTTTTGTTTTATTGCCCAGATGCCAAAAGGCATGAGGGCGACACTTTATGATAAAGATGACGATTACCGCTTATCACTGACACAGGGGAGTTTCATCACCCTGTCAAATTTGAGCGAGGAAGAAATACAGCGAATTCTTCATTTTCATCTGAGTCCCCTTTACATTTCTGTTCACGCATGGGACCCAGAAGTCAGAGCTCGTCTTATGAAAAACCCGCACGCAGGAAAGCTACCAGAACAACTCAAACGTTTTGCCGAAGCAGGAATTGTCGTCCATGCTCAGATTGTCTTAGTTCCAGATCAAAATGATGGCGTTGTGTTGACGGAAACCATCGAACGGTTAGCGGAACTCTATCCATCGGTTCAATCAATGGCTGTCGTACCGGTAGGGTTAACTCGCTACCGCGCACAACTTACACCGCTGCGAGGCTTCTCGGCGGTTGAAGCAAACGGGATCTTGGATCAGGCGGAGAAGTGGCAGAAGAAATTCTACGAGCAGACGGGTCGACATCTTGTGTATTTCGCCGACGAATTTTACGTTTTAGCGGGAAGAGAGTTTCCGGAGAGCACTGTTTATGATGACTTTCCGCAGTTAGAAAACGGTGTGGGAATGGCCCGCAAATTTATTAATGAAATAGAAGCGGGCTGGAAACTATTGCCGGTCTCGATATCAGAACGCCATGTACATCTTATTACAGGAACCTCAGCGCAGGCACTGTTTGAATTGTGGAGGGGTCGTTTGATGGAGCAAGTGAGTGGTTTGAAGCTCACGATCCATGCCATCCACAATGATTTTTTTGGTTCCTCCGTCACGGCTGCAGGATTAGTTACAGCTCAGGATGTCGCTCATCAATTAGGGGATTTGATGGGCGAGGCGTTTCTTATTCCTCGAGTCATGCTTAAGGCGGATGAAGACATTTTTCTCGACGATCTAAGCGTGAAATGGTTAGAAGAAAAGGTTCATGGACAGGCAAATATTGTCGAAAACGATGGGCTCTCATTTTTAGAGCAAGTCATTGGATATTCTTTGGAGGTGGAACGTTTTGAGTAAACCTGTTGTAGCTATAGTAGGTAGGCCAAATGTCGGAAAATCAACATTATTTAATCGTATTACGGGCGGACTTGTGGCCATAGTGGAAAATATGCCTGGGGTGACCAGAGACCGACTTTATCGTGATGCGGATTGGCTAGGTAAGAAGTTTGCTTTAATTGATACTGGAGGCATCGAATTTAAGGATTTAGGCACGCCCATCCCAACCCAAATGCGCAAGCAGGCGGAAATAGCCATGGAAGAAGCCGATGTCGTTATTTTTGTAGTGGATGCCCAATTACCGCCTACGGCCGATGATGAGATGATTGCTCGTACCTTACGACGGTCAGGAAAACCGGTCTTGCTCGCTGCCAATAAAGTAGAGAATTTTGCAGAAATTGAAGGTCAGCTCTACGACTTCTTAAGCTTAGGCTTAGGTGAAGCAATTCCCATTTCTGCCGTGCATGGTATGAATACCGGGGATTTGCTGGACTTGGTGATTGCGAATTTTCCAGAGAATAGCGAAGAAGAGTATGATCCTGATGTGATACGTATTTCGGTGATTGGACGTCCAAATGTGGGAAAATCTTCCCTGGTCAACACGATGCTGGGGAAAAACAGGGTGATCGTCAGTAACATTCCAGGAACAACCCGGGATGCCATTGATACGCCTTTCGAACAAGATGGGAAGCATTATGTTCTAATTGATACGGCAGGGATGCGTCGTAAAGCACGGATTGACGAACTTACGGAGCAATATAGTGTGGTGCGTTCCTTGCGTGCCGTCGATCGCTCTGATGTGATCCTCATGCTTATTGACGCCGTAGATGGCGTGACAGAACAGGATAAAAAGATTGCTGGCTATGCCCATGAAGCGGGCAAAGCAATTATTTTAGTCGTTAACAAATGGGACCTCATTGAAAAGGATGAGAACACCATCAATAAATTCGAAAAGACGATTCGCGTGGAATTAGGGTTTATGCAGTATGCACCCACAATGTTCATTTCTGCCTTAACGGGACAGCGGGTCACAAAAATTATAGAGCTTGTGGACTTTGTGGTTGAACAAAATGCTACCCGTGTGACGACAGCGACCTTGAATACTTTACTGAGAGAATGGCTTCATCTCAACCCGCCTCCGTCTGATAAAGGGCGACGCTTAAAGGTCAGATACCTCACTCAAGTAAGTGTTAAGCCCCCGACCTTCGTTTTCTTTGTGAATGACCCTGAACTGATGCATTTCTCGTACAAACGATATTTAGAGAATCAGATGCGGAAACATTTCGGGTTTGAGGGCACTCCGATTCGGATTGTTATTCGACAAAAAGATGAAGAAAAAGAGAAGGATTAAGCGATGCCACGGTACTTAATTTTTATTTTGGCGTATTGTTTGGGGGCTATCCCTTTTGCCTATTTAGCCGGTCAATTAAAGGGAATTGACGTGCGTCAGCATGGCAGCGGAAACATCGGCACCACGAATGCCTTTCGCCTTTTAGGGGCTAAAATGGGTCTCTTGGTGCTGTTGGGGGATTTTTTAAAAGGAGCAATGGCGGCCTCGTTGGGCTTCTGGGCTTATGGGGCATGGGGAGGAATGGTGGGGGGATTTCTCGCCATGGCGGCGCACAGCTGGAATCCTCTTTTCGGCTTTCGACCCAGTGGAAAAGGCGTTGCCGCAGGCTTTGGAATTATTACCGTCTTAATGCCCAAAGTGATGTTCTTGGCGATTGGGCTATTTCTTCTGGTCGTGTGGCTTACGCGCTATGTTTCCATGGGTTCGGTGGTCGGTGCTCTCACAGTGGGCATCCTCGTCTTTGTTTTCCCCCAACCGCCTGCGTATCAGGTTTTTGGCGTGGTTGCTGCCATCGGTGTGATCACTTTACATAGGGGTAATATTAAACGTGTATGGCAAGGAACGGAACCTCGTTTTGGCGAAAAAAAGACTGATTGAAGTTCAATATGAGGAGGGGTAAGAATATGCCCAACGTTGCAGTATACGGAGCTGGAAGCTGGGGGAGCGCCTTGGCGGTAGTCTTAGCGAATGCAGGTCATCAGGTTGCGCTCATTGGTCGTCATGCAGATGAGATGGAGCTTATGAGAGAACACCGCGAAAATGCACGTTATTTACCGGGTGTTGTTTTGCCTCCAGGAATTCTACCAACGACGGATCTGGCACGCTTAAACGCCGATCTGGTGGTCTTAAGTGTGCCCTCTCATAGTGTTAGAGAAGCGGCACGTAGGGTGAAGGACTACATTAAGCCTGGTTGTATCGTGATCAATACCGCCAAGGGAATGGAAGAAGAGTCACACCTTCGTCTGTCTGAAGTTTTGACCAGCGAACTTCCTCAAAATCGGATTGCCGTATTGTCGGGTCCCAGTCATGCCGAGGAGGTCGGACGGAATATGCCGACCACCGTTGTGGTTGCCTCAGATGTAGAAACAGCCATAACTGTTCAAGACCTCATGATGACCCCGGAATTTAGAGTCTATACGAATCCTGATATCATCGGAGTTGAACTGGGTGGGGCTTTGAAAAATGTCATTGCCTTGTGCACCGGAATTGCCGATGGGTTAGGCTTTGGAGATAACACTAAAGCGGCACTCATGACAAGGGGATTAGCGGAGATTGCCCGCCTAGGCGTGGTCCTAGGAGGCCACCCGTTGACCTTCACCGGCTTATCAGGCGTTGGTGACCTCATTGTTACCTGTACTAGCCCTCATAGTCGGAATCGACGTGCAGGCGTTGCTCTCGGTCAAGGTAAACCATTAGAAACGGTCCTTAAAGAGGTTGGCATGGTGGTTGAAGGGGTTAGGGCAGCCCGTATAGCCTATCAGCTTAGTCTAGAAAAACATATTTCCATGCCTATTACAGAACAAGCTTATAAAGTGTTGTTCGAAGGGGCTGATCCAAAAGTTGCCGTGATGGATTTAATGACGCGGGGGAAACGCCATGAACTTGAAGAAGTTGTGGAAATGAATTGGTTGAAGTAATACATATTTTTACACTTTGTCTCATAGACGTAGAAGAGGTTATGAAAACCTTTTCTACGTTTTTTTATATAGAGTCATATTTGCCCAAAAGAATCAATATACTTTATTGCTAAGGTGCTAGTCCAGTTATCATGCTAATACGTGATACTGGGAGGTGGAAGGGGAGATAAGGTGGAGGCCCTTCCCCAAATTGGGGACAGCACATAAAAGGGAGGGAAATTGCTAATGGAGAAAGTAGACATTTTTAGAGATATCGCAGAACGTACAGGTGGCGATATCTACCTCGGTGTGGTCGGGCCAGTCCGTACAGGGAAGTCCACCTTTATCAAACGATTTATGGACCTCCTAGTCTTGCCCAACATTCAGGATGCCTTTGAGAGGGAGAGAGCCAAGGATGAGCTTCCTCAAAGCGGCACTGGAAGAATGATCACCACGACAGAACCCAAGTTTATTCCATCAGAATCCGTAGAAATTGTTATCAAAGACACCATTCACATGAACGTCCGCTTGGTTGATTGTGTTGGATACACAGTCGAAGGTGCCTTAGGGTACGAGACTGAAGACGGCGAAGAGCCTCGCATGATTAAAACATCCTGGAGTGACGAACCAATGTCGTTTCAAGATGCCGCTGAGATGGGTACCCGTAAAGTCATCAGCGATCATGCAACGATCGGTATCGTTGTTACGACAGACGGCTCAATTACCGATATTGAACGTGATGCTTATGTCGATGCAGAGGAACGCGTTATTTCTGAGCTTCGCCAGCTAGGAAAACCATTTGTTGTGGTCTTAAATACAACGCGTCCCTATGCAGAAGAGACCGTGGAATTAGGACGGTCTCTCGAAGAAAAGTACTGTGTACCAGTTATTGCCGTGAATTGTCTTGAAATGAATCAAGATGATATCACCCAAATTCTAGAAGAGGTCCTGTACGAGTTCCCAGTCGCTGAAGTCAATATTGATCTTCCAAAATGGGTTGAGGAACTTGACAGTGCTCATCCAGTTCGGGCCGCTTTTGAAGAAACAGTACGTAGAGCCATCGAAGGCGTACGGCGCTTGCGTGATGTTGATCAAGCGTTAGATGTCTTGACAGAATGTGAATATGCTCAAGATGTGCTTTTAAAAGAGATGAACTTAGGCACGGGCGTAGCCAATGTGGAAATCACTGCAGTGGAAGGACTCTTTAAAACCACCCTGCAAGATCTCACAGGGGTTGAAATTGAGGGAGATCATACCATTCTCCGTCTAGTGTTAGACTATAGCAAGGCCAAGAAGGAATGGGATAAAATGTCGGCGGCGATTGAAGAAGTTCGAGTCAATGGCTATGGCGTTGTCACTCCCCAACTTGAAGAGATGTTCCTAGAAGAGCCGGAACTTGTCAAACAAGGTGGACATTATGGGATCAAGCTCAAAGCCAGTGCGCCATCGCTTCATATCATTAGAGCGGATGTTACGACAGAAATCACGCCTTTGATTGGAACGGAAAGTCAAGCTGAAGAACTCGTAAAGTATATCCTTGATGAGTTCGAAAGTGATCCCAAGAAGGTATGGGAATCACAACTGTTTGGTAAATCCTTGCATGACTTAGTTCGTGAGGGAATCCAAAATAAACTTTGCAAGATGCCTGAAAATGCTCAACATAAGCTTCAAGACACCGTACAACGGATTGTCAATGACGGCAACGGTGGCCTGATCTGCATCATCATCTAATGAAGAGCGAGTATAAAATAGTTTAGGGGCAATTCCTAGATTGCCCCTCCTTGAAAAGGACGTTGGAGCGCATTATATGCGAATCCAGCGTCTTTTTTAGACAAACTATAGCAAAAGTCCATGAATTGCCTCGGCTGCTTAGCTCCTATTCTTGCCAAACTCACACCAATTAGCTTATAATATGTCTGAAGATTGCAAGTAATAATCGTTGAGATAGATAGGAGCGATTGGGTGGTTGGGATGACAAATGATTTTTTAATCGTGAGTAAGAATATTTTACCAGAAGCTATTTTAAAGACTGCAAAGGCGAAAGAACTCCTTGTCAAAGGGGATGTCTATACGATTAACGACGCCGTGGAACGGGTCGGACTTAGCCGAAGCGCTTATTATAAATATAAGGATGGCGTGTTCCCCTTTTACGAGGCAAGCAGGGAAAAGATTATTACGATTGCTCTGATCCTTGAAAACACAGCCGGCGTGCTGTCTCATGTTCTTAATTTTATTGCTACAGTCAAAGGTAATGTCCTAACCATTAATCAAGGCATTCCACTGCAAGGCATTGCCAATGTCTCGATTTCCCTTGAAACCGCCGGCATGGCAGATACCCCGGAAAATCTATTGTCGGGGTTGGGAGAAATTGTCGGGGTCAGGAAGATTGAAGTTATCGGACAAACCTAGGGTTGCGTTGTTCGCTCTAATATGATATCTTGTAAAGGCCCTCTTCGTGAGGGATAAAGTCGGGGCGTGGCTCAGCTTGGCAGAGCGCTACCTTGGGGTGGTAGAGGTCGCATGTTCGAATCATGTCGCTCCGACCAGTAAATTCAAGGGTCCTAGGGTTTTTAGTTAGGCACGAAAAAACGAAATGCCCAACAAATGCCCAACAAAACTTTTTCAACATAGTGACTCGTCTAATCGGAAGTTAGGCGGGTCTCTTTTTTTGTGCCCTGATCTCCAAACGAAAAAAGGAGACGATAAAAATGAAAGATAGCTTTGACCGAGACGGACAGACGAGATTTTACAGTCCCTTGAGCCGCAAGTTGCCTAAAAAGACCTTCTTATTGCTTGTAGCATGTATAAGTATCATGAGCCTTAGCACATTAGTCGCTTTTGGACAGAACTTGCCGATCATCAATTCGCTTGTGAATTTTGTCAATCCATCGGCTGCTAAAAATTATGAAGCTGTGAAGACAGATATCACGGATAGGAAGGGAAAAACCGTTGTTAATAAAAAAGTCACCGTCAAGGGAATAACTCTTACGGTAAATGATTTATCTTATGACGGATCCACCCTCATTGTCGGCTACAATTTGAGTAAGCCTGGAGGATTTGGGAGCGATGTAACTCAAATTGATACAGACATGATGCCGCGTTTTCAAAACCCTAAAGACAGCGCTTATACGGGAAGAGGAAACAGAGCATCATCATCTGGTTCCTATTTATTGAAAAAGGACAACGGTGATTATCAAGGGTATACATCTATTTCTTTTGAAGACATCGAGACCAAGATTCATGACGTTTATATGGTGTCTATAAATATTGACAGAATGGGTATAGGAGACGGATTGTCAGGTCCTACTGAGGTGATCGGACCGTGGAATATAGACACAGGTCT
>DHWG01000128.1 GCA_002413075.1 Desulfosporosinus sp. UBA5188
CTTGGCTACATAGCAGGCAAAGATAGTAACTTTGTTATATTAAGAGAACATAAAAATCAAAGAGGAAGCAAAGATGGTAGAGTTTCATGTCTCATGAAAAAAGGGGCTGTTAGGGCTGGTCTAAATGAAACGCAGTTTATGACCATAATGGAGGATATAAAGGCCTTTGAATTCGCAGTAGAAAAGGCTGTAAAAAATGAAGTGATAGTTTTTTTCACTGAGACACCTGAAATCTTCATTTCTAAAGTTATAGCCTGCCTTAATTTAGCTTAAGTTCGTAGGTTTAAGCTTGGTGGAAAGAAAATAGCCATTCATTTATAATTTTGAAAAGCGACAGGCACTTGGCGGATTAAACTAAGTGCTTGTCGCTTTAATGTTGTGATTAATGTCGACCATATGTGTCAATATACAACAAAGGTGGAAGAGAGTGGTACAAAGAATAATTAAAGTGAGAACTATACTCACATTCTTGCATAACTGATATTCAATTAATGGAGGTGAAGTCCTTTTTGTCTATGGTTACACAAATAATCAATAAATAGGAGGGAATTCTGATCATGAGAAGATTTGTAGGGATCATATTAAGTTCTGTTGTTACCCTAACTTTCGCTTTGACGCCTTCTTATGTGGCCTCGCTTCAAGGAAAGGGCCTTAATCCAAAATTCATGCCAGCCAATGAAGACAAGATCCAATCCACCCTTATAGCTAATGGAACGATTAAGTTAGGCACGGCCCCTGATAAAGCGCAAAACATAGTTAAAACCTATCTTCAGAAGAAATTAGATCCTAAGGTGAAGACACAATTCCCCGGCACTAAAGATGTTCCCCATTACAAAGCCCAAAAACAATTGCAAGATTACGAAAGGAATTTTAAAGGGTCAAATTCTGATCTTGATGGGTCTGAGACAAACATTCCAAACGCTGCCCCTTTGCCACTTTCTAAGACCAGAGATACGGGTAAAATATTAGTAATGTTGGTTGATTTCGCTGAAGGTAATGGTCCACTCTCGGGTCAATTGCCCAAGCCCGTCGATCCAAATAAAGATTACTGGGTTGCAGATTTTAATAACAATCACTATACCAAAATGCTCTTTGACAGAACGCCAGGAAGCAATTCTTTGGCCAATTACTATTTAGCCCAATCCGACGGGAAATTTACGGTGGATGGCCAAGTGTATGGCTGGATTCATCTTCCCTACCCTGAATCATACTATGGTGCTGATAATCCAATCGGGGGGACGGACAACCTCAATGGCCCAGCTTGGAGAATCGTAAATGATGCGATTAAAGCGGCCGGAGAACAAGGATTGCAAATTCCGTTCAAAGACTTTGATGCTGACGGTGATAACTATGTTGATTCCTTCATGGTCATTCACGCTGGTGCCGGTCAAGAAGGCGGCGGTGGAATCCAAGGTGATGACGCTATTTGGTCACATAGCTGGTTTGCGGATTATGCCAACGGAGGTGTCAAAACGTGGGACGGGACGCTTGTTGGATCTTACACCACAGAGCCTGAAGATGGTGGCCTCGGCGTCTTCGCACACGAATATGGTCACCAACTGGGTCTGCCTGATCTTTATGACACAAGCTATCTTGGTGAGTCTTCTACGGGCTTCTATACCTTAATGTCCAGTGGAAGCTGGCTCGGCAAACCCCTGGGTACTCAACCCGCGAACCTTGATATTTGGTCCAAAATGGTTCTCGGTTGGACACCAGATCTGCTCACGATTAATCAAGGTGCAAGTGGAAAGAAAGACTTCTTGATCCACAGTACGGAAACCTATGCGACGTTTGTTAAAGGCTTTAAAGTCAATCTTCCCCAAAAAGCGGTCACGACGAATATTAACACGCCCTTCGAAGGTCAAAACGAATGGTGGAGCACCATGGGAGACGGCTTAAATACGAACTTAACGCGTACGATTGATCTCAGTGGCGTAACGTCCGCCACCTTAAACTTTAAAACATGGTATGACACTGAATATGATTATGATTTTGGTTATGTTGAAGTATCCGCAGATCAGGGAGCCACCTTTACTAGAATCTCCGGTAACATTACGCGTGACATCGGTGGTATCCCCAGTATTGATGGGACAAGTAATGGGTGGGTGGATGCGATATTTAATCTTTCTGCCTATGCAGGTCAGTCCATTCAACTTCGTTTCCACTACTTAACCGATGGCGGTGTTGCACAAAAAGGCTGGGCCATTGATGCCATCAGCATCCCAGAAATCGGTTTTTCAGAGACTGCCGAGGTTTCTCCAAATGGCTGGACGCTCGATGGCTTCCGTCAATTTGCAGGAACCGAGACCGTGAATAAAGACCAATACTACCTTGGCGAGCTTGTACGGCCATATGCTACCAACGAAGGTTTAAACTGGGCCTACAACTATTACGGAACCCCAACTATTATGGAACGCTTAAAGTATGAACCCGGTGTCCTCTTGTGGTATCGTGATACCGCAATGATGGATAATAATGTGGGAGAACACCCCGGTCAAGGTCGTGTCCTCATCGTGGATGCTCATAATACACCGATGATGCAATCAAATAACACGGCCTTCCGGACCAGAGTCCAACTCTTTGATGCACCATTTGGCGTAAAACCGACTTCTCCAATCACTGTTCATGACACAAAGAGTGTTGAGCTAAAATTCCCCGCCTCTGCTCCTATATCCGTCTTCGATGACTCAAAAGCTTACTATAACGCAAAGGCTCCATTTAACAGTGTCAAAACACCCACTTACGGTGTGAAGATGACTGTTGATGGGGTTTCCTCCAATGGGTCAGCTGCCCGAATCGGCGTAGACTTCCGATAACAACTGACTTATGTGGAATTATTGAAATAAGACTCTCGGCTTTGCCGAGAGTCTTATTTTTGGATTGAAAGATATAAAATAATAGCCTAGCAATGAACCTGATGTTAATGATACTATCTGAATAAGATGAAAAGGAATATTCATAGTTGAAAATTTGGATGATACTAGAGTGGCGACGCTGCAGAAACAGATAAAGAGTGGATTAGTATGACAACTAGGACTATACGCAAGATCATAACAGGAACGACACAGTATGATGGTGCAGGTGTGAAACTGGTACGAGTGATATGAAGACAAAAGGGAAAAAAGAGTTCGGTGAAACAATGACTGATGAAGGCTTGAACATTAAACAGAAGGATCAAAAATGACCAAAGGACTCGAGTTAATGGGACCAAAGTGATATTATTGAAATGAAACATTGATCAGATCAAATAAATTATAGAATGATGGAGTATTCGGCATGAAGGATAAAAATTGTAAACTGTTAAATGAAGATAGAAGGAATGAAAAAAAGATACTAGGCCTTGAACGAAATATTTTCTTTGTTGGAACGACCAGCTTTTTAACGGATACTGCAACGAAAATGATCTATGCAATCATGCCGTTGTTCTTGATGACCTTAGGCGCAACGAAAACGGAAATTTCATTGATAGAGGGAATCTCAGAAAGCACGGCCTCCGTTCTTAAAGCATTATCTGGCTGGTGGAGTGACAAAATTGGAAAGAACAAGCCTTTTATGATCATAGGATATGCGTTTACAGCGATACTTTCTCCGATGTTCTCAATGGTTACTTCGCCACTGCAGGTGCTTATGGTCCGATTTACAGAAAGAGTGGGAAAAGGGATAAGAACGGCTCCGAGAGATAGTTTAATCGCGGGTTCTTCGTCGGATCACACGAAGGGAAGGAGTTTCGGCTTTCATAAAGCCATGGATAATAGTGGAGCCATACTTGGTCCCCTTCTGGCTTTTGGAATCTTATCACTTTTTCCGGGTGACTACCGTAAAGTATTTGTATTTGCGGCAATACCAGGCTTCTTAGGGCTAATTTCAATCATTTTCTTTGTTAAAGAAGTGAAAAGACATAAGACAGAACGCCTTGGTAGGATTACTTTAAAGGATTTTTCTCCGAAATATTATGCTTTTCTTGGAATTGTATTTATATTTACCCTGGGCAACTCGACCGATGCCTTACTATTGATTAAAGCGAGTGATATTGGAGTTAAGGCTGTTTTCATTCCCATTGTGTATCTTATATTCAACTCAGTTTCAGCCATCTTCTCGGTTCCTGCCGGTATATTATCAGATAAAATTGGGAGGGAGAGGCTCATAATATTTGGGTATTTACTCTATGCAATGGTATATTTCGGCTTTGGAAGAACAAACATTCAAGGGGTTCTTATTCTCCTCTTTGCTTTATATGGCCTTTATAGCGCGGCAACGGATGGAATTCAGAAGGCCCTGGTTTCAGACTTAATTGATCAGAAGAAAAGAGGCACGGGCCTTGGACTGTACAATTGTCTTGTAGGAATAACCTTACTGCCTGCCAGTGTTATCGCAGGCCTGCTTTATGATCATATCAATAACAGGGCACCATTTTACTATGGGTCAATCATGGCTCTAGTGGCGGCTATGCTTATGCTGATATTCTATTGGCAAGGAAACAAGACAGTTCAAGCGAATTCATGAAAAAGAAGGTTTTATTTCTATAAAATGACAATCATGGAATAGTCCATACAAGATCAGCAGAGAATAAGGCAATTAGCAATTTAGGTTAGGGGTACAAGAAATGAAGAAAAATATTTCTATCTTGGTTTTTCTATTAGCTTTGGTTTGCGTAGGAATCTTCTTAACCCACAGCTATAATAATTTTAAGGTTGACGAAAACTTTACCCCGATCCCACTAACTTTTGACCCTTATAGCTCAACCTCTTCTTATGATTGGAACGGGGCGACCGTTTCAATTCAAGGAGGTTTTGTGAAGGGAAAAATGCGAGAAACGGATCATTCAGAGAGTCTATTGTTACGATCACTTTCGCCATCCATTCAAATTACCATCAAAGGTGGTGCGCAAGCACAGGCGTATCAAGTTCGCTTGGAAAACGTGAATCCGAGCAAAATTGAGGTCAAGAATACAGACAGTACCCAGAGTGTGGATGCACATACTTTGTTGTTATTGGTAAACCTCTCGGCAGGACAAGAAAAGACATTCCAAGTGGCGTTAAAAGAAGAGCCCAATCCCGAGTTTGTTATCTTAGGCGATAATAGAAATGGCTATCAAACCTTCTCGCAAATTATTGATCAAATTAATTCGATTGGTCCGGCCTTTACGATTGATAATGGCGACTTAGTTTATGGAGGTGAACCTAATAAGTATAGACTTTTCTATGAAACCGTTTCGAAGCTCCAAGTTCCCCTGTATACCACCTTAGGTAATCATGACATTAGAGAAAATGGCAGAGGAATTTATACTGAACTCTTTGGGCCCGCTTACTATTCCTTTGATTATCAAACGATGCATTTTGCTTTTATCGATAGTTCACGTGGTTGGACGGAAAAACAAGCTATTCCAGAAGAGCAATATCAATGGTTAGAAAAGGATTTAGCGAAGGCTCAAGGAAAGCGAATCTTTGTGATAACCCACATTCCACCCACTGATCCCAGGACAAAGACTGAACCCAACCCCTATCCACAAATGTCTGAGCCTCAAAAATCGGAGCTGATACAACAGGAAATTAGTAAGTTGAGTGGTACCAGTAACCTCAATCACGGTTTTACTGACCAAGAAGAAGCTAAACGCTTTGAAAGCTTAATGACTCAGTACAAGGTGGATACCGTGTTTATGTCCCATATTCATGCGTATTTTAGTTTCGTAAAAAATGATGTCAGATATATCATTAGTGGAGGGGCTGGGGCAGAACTCTTGACCAAGGATACTTACTATCATTTTCTACGAGTTAAAGTGACCAATAAGGAAAATCTCCTTGAGGTCGTGGAACTTCCGTCCCCAGCTAACGTTATTATGGATCGCTATATTGCAGCGGGTCAGATGTTTGCTCGGTCGCTTTACAAGGAGTATCCTACCATAATATATGGAATTGGTTTAGCCTTGCTCTTGGCTATTGGAGGGGTACTTTGGATCTATCGTGTAAGTTGGTGGGC
>DHWG01000105.1:0-10563 GCA_002413075.1 Desulfosporosinus sp. UBA5188
ATTATTTTTATGTTAAATTGTATTATTTGCTTGTTAGTTAGATTAATTTGATTTTTTTGTTAATTTAAACTGTAACAATATTCTTTATGTAAGAACAGTATAATAAACTGAATACATTAGATTACGTTACTTGCCTATATTCTTTACTTTATATTATAAACTTATTAATGAATTAATGTATTAGTTGTATTAGTTGTATTCCGGCAACCTATTTTCAATAGTTTAATGTAAAAGAGCCATACTGTTTAAGTATAGCTCTTTTACATTAAACTCAAATAATTAATTTTCTAATAACTCCATAGGTGGTTGCTATATGATTGTCCCACTGTGACATTACCTGTTATCCGCTCCCAATGAGATAAACTGCGTACTATCCCCTCTACCCAAATCCACTTCAAAGCCGGCCGCTTGAATCCTTCGCTCTATACAATATCGGCAATCTTCGGGCTGATCATCCCCGCAAATCTTGTTTTCGTAAAGTGCGTATTGTTTTCTTACTGACGTCGGAGTAATAATCGGCATGACAACATTCGCGCCCGCTTTCAAGGCCAGCTCTCTGCCCTGCGGGTGCAGCGTGCCAAGTGCCGTCGTGGCTGGAATAAGGCTCTCCGGAATCAGCAGTCGTGCTAAAGCCACCATGACCAACGTAGCTTCAAGCGTTCCCCCCTTCTCGGCCGCCAGCGGAGTCTCACTGTGGGGAATAAATGGCCCTATTCCAATCATATCCGGTTGAAGTTCCTTTAAATATCGCAAGTCTTCCGCTAAATCAGCCAGTGTTTGTCCAGGAAGGCCCACCATAAATCCTGCTCCCACTTGGTATCCAATATCCTTCAAAGCTCTTAAACAGGCACGGCGATCATCAAAGCGCATTGTTGGGTGTAGCTTTTCATACAGTTCTTTAGAGGCTGTTTCATGGCGCATCAGAAAGCGATCTGCCCCGGAGGCAAAGAGACTTTGATAGGTTCCCACTCTCCGCTCTCCGATGGATAATGTAATGGCTACCTTGGGATAACGCATTTTTATCTCATGCACCAAAGCAACTAGAATCTCGTCTGTATACCAAATATCTTCACCGCTTTGCAAGACAAACGTCCGATAGCCTAATTTGTACGCTTGATCACAGCAAGCTAAGATTTCTCCCGGGGTCAACCGATAACGTTCCACCTTCGAATTAGAAGCTCGGATTCCGCAATACAGGCAATCTTGCCTGCAAAAATTAGAAAATTCTATAAGTCCTCTTAGGTAAACTTTATCCCCATAATAGGCTCTTTTTGTCTTTAGCGCATAGCTATATAAGAGCTCTCTGTCCTTATGAGTTATATTTTTTATGAGATATATTATTTCATCGTTTGTAAGATTGTTTGTTTGATAGACTTTCTCTATTAAATTAGGCAGGTCACTCACAAAACCACTCCTCCATCCGGCGTCATCTTTCTGTAACGATTTTTTCAGTCTAGGTCCTCTTCTTCTAAGATCATCTTAGCCAGTGGGAATGGTTCCAGCGCTCTCGGAAGTAATCCTTGAACATAGGCAATGAGAATTCCGTAGTTTACAATCGGTACCTGATGATGTTTTGCACGTTCTACTCGACTGAGCATGCCTGTTCTGTTCATCATACAGGCTCCACAGTGAACGATCAGGGCATATTTATTGATGTCCTCCGTGAAGGATGCGCCTGCGGAGAATTCAAACTCTAGCTGTTTACCCGTTCTCTGCCTTAGCCACCTCGGGATCTTCACACTGCCAATATCATCCGATTGTCTGTGATGGGTACACCCTTCAGCGATTAATACCTTGTCTCCATCCTTTAGTTTTTCGATGGCTTTGGCACCTTTTATAAATTCTGTTAAATCTCCCTTTTGTCTGGCAAATAGGATTGAAAATGATGTCATTAAAATATCCTTGGGGGTATCCGCGGCTACCTTCAAGAAAACTTGAGAGTCAGTGATGACAAGCTTTGGCTTTTTAACGAGATTATTTAAGGTTTCTCTCAGCTCGAATTCCTTCGTGACAATTGCAATAGCATCACTTTCCAGGATATCTCGAATGGTCTGCTGTTGAGGCAGGATCAGCCGTCCTTTGGGAGCAGCCTTGTCGATTGGCGTGACAAGTATCACAAAGTCTCCAGGGTTAATTAAATCTCCCACAATTTTAAACGTATCTTCATCCTCAGGAATCACCGATATTATGGCCTTCTTTAATTTTTTAATGCCCTGCTGCTTGAGAGCTGACACGGCAACGACTGGGGTGCTTAGGGACTCTTGAAGGCTTGTCGCTATTCTATTGATATCATTGTTTTTATTTTCGCTATTGATCATATCGATCTTATTTAAGACGACTATTATGGGCTTCTTTTTTTCCTTAAACTTATCAAGTATAAACCGATCATCCTCCTTGATTCCTATGTTTATATCGACAATAAGCAAGGCCACGTCAGTAATCTCTAGAACTTCCAAGGTTTTCTTGATCCTGAGCTCTCCTAAGGTCCCTGCATCATCGAGTCCAGCGGTATCTATGATCACACACGGTCCTATAGGCAGTATTTCCATTGCCTTAAAAACAGGATCAGTCGTTGTCCCTTTCACTTCTGACACGATCGCCGTTTCCTGTCCTGTAAGAGCATTGATCACGCTGGATTTTCCGGTATTCCTCTTGCCAAATAACGCCAAATGCACTCTCACACCTCGTGGTGCTTCATTTAAGCTCATCTAAATCCTCCCCCCAATTACTTCCCACGAACTCCGGAGATTCCCGGTATTCCAGGTTTTGTGACTTCATACGGATTCAAGATCTCGTCAATCCTAGAATCTGGAAAAACCCGGTCTTCTTTTAAGACGTCTCTGATGGTCTTATTTTCCGTTAACGCTTTTGACGCTATCTGGGCGGCTTGTTCATACCCAATATGATGAATTAAAGTGGCCGCCAAGACCGCTGACTTATCAAGGTTTTTTTGGCATCTTTGTTTATTTGCGAGTATTCCCTCAATACACTTCTCCCTAAATATCGTGACACCCTGATTCAGAAGTTCGAGTGATTCCAGTAAGCTTTCCGCGATCAGGGGCATAAAGGCATTGAGCTCCAGCTGCCCTGAAGAGGCCGCCATCGTAATCGCATAATCATTAGCCATAACTCTCATGGCAATCTGGCCGATCATCTCAGGTATGACTGGATTCACCTTGCCCGGCATAATCGTTGAACCTGCCTGAACCTGAGGCAGTTCTATTTCTCCGAACCCTCCCCTGGGGCCTGAAGCTAACAATCTTAAGTCATTGGATATTTTTATAAGGTTCGTACTGCAGGCCTTTAAGAGTCCTGAGACTTCGACAAAAACGTCGTTATTTTGGGTTATATCCATGGGATAGTCGGACCTAGCTAAACCTAAACCGGTTAACCCCTGAATGGTATCCGTGATCATAAATATGTACTTGTGAGAAGCATTGACTCCGGTACCGATGGCCGTACCTCCCAGATTAATTTGTCGCAAACGTTCTTCTACCTTGTAAACTCTCCAGCGGTCTCTTTCGATGGCCTTGGCATAAGCCCCAAATTCCTGTCCGAGCATCATGGGCAACGCATCCATAAGCTCTGTTCTGCCAAGCTTAAGCACATCACTGAATTCATTTTCCTTTCCCTGCAACGCTTCCTGAAGCTCCGCAAGGGACAAGCTTAATTTGCGGAGCAAATGAATTGACGCAATTCTCAGCGCTGTCGGATAGACATCATTCGTCGATTGCGACATATTTACATCATTCAGAGGATGGACAACGTCATAGTCTCCTTTTTTTCCGCCTAAAAGTTCTATAGCCCTGTTAGCGATCACCTCGTTGACGTTCATATTAGTGGAGGTACCTGCTCCCCCTTGAAAAGCGTTGACAACAAATTCATGATCGAAATTCCCCGCAATAACTTCCTCACTAGCTTGAATGATGGCCTCTGCTTTCTCGTCCTTCAGTTGCTTTAATTCTTTGTTTACCAGGGCTGCTGCTTTTTTAATCAAAGCAATTTCATAGATGAGTTTGAGATTGACCAATGTCGAACCGACCTTGAAGTTTTCTAGAGCCCTTCTGGTGTTGATACCATAATAGTGCGTTTCGGGAATATTTTTCTCCCCAATCTGGTCCTTTTCTACTCTAAAGTTCACTTTATCCCCCCCGACACAAACTGACTTACCACCGAGTATTTGCCCAATTAACAGGGCAGACATCACTTCCCTTTATAATGCCCGCTAACTTAGAATCTTAAATCTCTCTCTCCAGCCTCAATTCTCTTAAGTTTTTCTATAGCTGCTTGTCTAGCTGCCTCTTTGGGAATATCCAACAGACCTTTTTCGATAACTTTTGCCCCTAATTCCTTTAACTCGTCGTCTGCATAATCCAAGAGGAATTCTTTAAACGTTAATAATGCATTCGGTTGACAAACATTGTGGATCTGTCCTGCCTTAGCCAAAACCATAAACCGCTCCCCGGTTCTTCCTTCTCGATAGCACGCAGTACAGTAACTTGGTAAGTAGCCGCTTTCACACAAGCCTTTAACAACTTCCATCGGTGAACGATGATCTGATACTTCGAATTGAGGTTTTTCCTCCTTGTTATTGATTCCATGTTCCTCTGAGTATCCACCAACGCCCGTGCATGAACCCGCACTAAACTGTGAAATACCCAGGGCTAATACTTCGGCTCTAAACTTGGGTTCTTCTCTTGTGGATAAAAGCATTCCGGTATAGGGTACGGCCATTCTCAAGACGGCCACTAATTTTTTAAAATCATCATCCTGAACCAGGTAGGGAAGCTCGTTCAGGTTCACACCCTCAGCGGCTCTAAGCCTGGGAACTGAGATGGTGTGTGGCCCAACGCCGAAAGCCTTCTCAAGATGTTCCGCATGCATAAGCATTGCTATGGTTTCGTATTTGTGGTCATATAAGCCATATAAGACGCCGATTCCGACATCGCCGATACCGGCTTCCATCGCTCTGTCCATGGCCGTAGTATGCCAATTGTAATTATTCTTTGGACCCGTTGGATGCATTTTTTCATATACTTCCTGGTTATAGGTCTCCTGAAAAAGCGTATATGTACCAATATCAGCCGCTTTTAATCTCTTATAATTATCAACCGTCGTGGCGGCTACATTGATGTTAATTCTTCTGATACTCCCATTATCAAACTTCAAAGAATATATCTTTTCAATGCATTCAATCACATAATCTAAGGAGCAATTTACGGGATCTTCTCCTGCCTCAATGACAATTCGTTTGTGTCCTAAAGATTCTAGGACCTTCACTTCCTCTTCCAATTGCTCCATCGTCAGCTTACTTCTCTTCAAGCTCTCATTACAGGTCTGATATCCGCAGTATACACAGCCATTGACACAATAACTACTTATGTAGAGTGGGGCAAATAAAACAATTCTCTTGCCATATATTTTTTCTTTAATCTCTTTGGCCGTCTTAAACATTTCGGCAAGAATATTTTCATCCTCAATGTTTAACAAGACGGCCGCTTCTCTATGCGTCAAGCCTTGGCAAGTCTTTGCTTTCTCTAGGATTGCCCTTACGACTTCTTTGTTCTTGACCTTTTCAAGGCCTTCGTCTAAGGAGCTTCTAATTTCTTCATCGATGATAAAATCTTTTGCCAAATACTCTTTCATCATTAATCCTCCAATTTCTTAGTTAAAGCTGATTTAACATTGACCCCTTGAATTTTTCCTAATTTACCCGTCATTGCACTAATTTCATCCGACGTACCCTCAACGATCAAGGAGATAATTGATAGGGCTCTTTCCGGACGTGGCACACCCATTCTTCCGATGATAATGCCCGCCAAATCATGCAACGTTTCGTTGACCCTCTTAGCACTTTCAAATTCTTCAATGACAATGCCAATGACGCCTATCCTAAGATCCATATTTTCTATTCCCCCTAAACAAAAAAGCCTTCTACAAACAGTCAGAAGGCTTAGCAATTCAACCTTCTCCTTTTGCTCAGAAAAATCCTTACAATTAGGTAACAGTTTTGTGGATCCACTATGCCAGACAACTCCGGCACAACCGATAAATCCACTCTCTATGAAATTTTACAGAACTAGATTTTCTTTCTTCCCGTATAGCTGGTATGCAGCAATTGATGCGCTTTCTTTCCGTATGGTTCACCCAAATAGTCTTTATACAGGCCTAAGATCGCCAGATTTTGGTGTGATTTGCGCAAGGGTTTGGCGCGATCTTCGCGGTAAATGGCGTCAGCACGAGCGGCAACAATTTCCATGTTTCCATGGTGATAGGGTTGTCCGCCGCCCCCAATACATCCACCCGGACAAGCCATAATCTCAATGACATCATAATTAATTTCCCCAGCTTGTATTTTTTCCAGAACAGTACGGGCATTACCCAAGCCATGGATGACTGCAATCCGATAATCTCGTCCAGCAATCGGAATGACCGCTTCCTTAATCCCATTCATTCCCCGGAGAGCCTCAAACTCCACTTTCTCCAGAGTTTCACCGGTTAGTACCTCATAGGCCGTACGCAAAGCCGCCTCGAGGACGCCACCTGTTGCTCCGAAAATCACGGCAGCTCCTGTCGATTCCCCTAAGGGATGATCAAACTCTTGGTCTTTGAGATGATCAAAATGGATGCTGGCTTCTCGGATCATGCGAGCAAGTTCTCGTGTGGAAATAACGATGTCCACATCCGCGATTTCTCCACTTTGCGCAAGCTCAGGCCGGGCCGCTTCGTATTTTTTGGCGACACAGGGCATGACAGAAACAACGGTAATGGTTTTGGGATCAATCCCCAACGTTTTAGCATAATAGCTTTTGATGAGGACCCCTAACATTTCATGGGGTGATTTGCAGGTTGAAGGAATGTCTAAGAGATCTGGAAATTGATGCTCAAAAAATTTAACCCAAGCAGGACAGCAACTCGTGAGAAGAGGTAGCCGACCGCCATGTTGTATGCGGTGAACAAGCTCTGTTGCTTCCTCCATTATGGTCAAGTCAGCCGCAAAATCGGTATCAAAGACGCGGTCAAAACCAAGCCTCCGAAGAGCCGCCACCATTTTTCCTGTGACAATTGTCCCAGGTTCTAAACCGAATCCTTCCCCTAGAGCGACCCGTACGGCGGGTGCTGTTTGTACGACGACAAATTGGTTGGGATCGTTAAGAGCTTTCCAAACTTTGTCGACTTGATCCAGTTCGGTCAATGCGCCGGTGGGACATACGGCAATACATTGTCCACAGAACGTGCAAGCGGTTTTGCTCAGAGGTAAATCAAAGGCGGTTTTAACCACTGTCTCAAAACCACGCCCTACTGCTGAGTATACGCCCACTGTCTGAACATCATTACACATAGTCTCACAACGTCGGCAGCGAATACATTTGTTAGGATCTCGGACGATGGAGAAACTCGAGTGATCAATTTCAAACTCTGATTCTACCCCTTCATAGCCGATAGCCCGAACGCCTAATTCCGCAGCGAGAGATCTGAGCTCACAGTCCATGTTTTTAGCACAGGTTAAACAAGATTTCGGGTGGTCAGATAGTAGAAGTTCAACCATGGTTCGTCTGGCCTGGATGGCTCGTAGAGAATCAGTTTTAACCACCATACCACTTGCTACTGGCGTTGAACACGATGAAGCAAGATTACGTCGACCCTCGACTTCGACCATACACACTCGACAAGAAGCGATATTATTATTATAATGCATTTCGTTCAGTTTTAGATAACATAGGGTCGGAATGTCGATATCGACGGTCCGTGCTGCATCTAAGATGGTCATTCCCTCTGGAACTTTAAGGGATATGTCATTGATCGTTAGCTGTATATCCATATGGAGTCCTCCTTTAGGGGTACCTTAATGGTGGTTAATGGCGCCGATAACACGGCATTGTTCCATGCAGGCCCCACATTTTAGGCAACGTTCTTGGTCGATAACGTGGATCTTCTTGAGTGATCCAGTAATGCAATTCATCGGGCATTTCTTAACGCAAAGGGTACACCCTACGCATTTATCGGTAATTTCATATCTCAGTAAGCTCTTACAGACGCCGGCAGGACAGGTTTTATCAACGATATGAGCAATGTATTCATCGCGGAAATACTTCAGGGTAGAAAGGATCGGATTGGGGGCACTCTGCCCCAGCCCGCAGAGAGCCGTATCCTTGATGATATGGCACAGTTTCTCCATTTTATCCAGGTCCTCTAACGTCCCAGTGCCCTCCGTGATCTTCGTCAAGATTTCATGCAGGCGTTTGGTACCGACCCGGCAGGCTGTGCAACGTCCACAGGATTCGTCCATCGTAAACTCTTGGAAAAACTTGGCGATATTGACCATGCAATCCTCTTCGTCCAACACGATCAGTCCTCCAGAGCCCATCATGGAACCAATGGCGGTCAGGGACTCATAATCAATCGGTGTGTCTAAATACTTCGTTGGAATGCATCCACCAGAAGGGCCTCCGGTTTGGGCCGCCTTGAACGTTTTATGTTGCTTAATTCCTCCGCCAATGTCAAAGATTATTTTTCGAAGCGTTGTCCCCATGGGAACTTCTACAAGCCCGACATTGTTGACTTTGCCGGCTAAAGCAAAGACTTTTGTTCCTTTGCTCTTTTCTGTCCCAATTGAGGAGAACCACTCGGCCCCCTTCAAAATAATAGGGGGAATATTGGCCAACGTTTCCACATTGTTGACACACGTTGGTTTACCCCACAGCCCTTTTTGGGCAGGGAATGGAGGTTTTACCGAAGGCTCACCCCTGGTCCCCTCGATGGAATGGATCAGCGCCGTCTCTTCACCGCAGACAAAGGCCCCGGCACCGTATTTAAGTTGAATGTCAAAGTTCAGATCACTACCTAAAATGGCAGTTCCTAGTAACCCATATTCCCGGGCTTGCGCTATGGCAACTTGTAAACGGTGAATGGCTGCGGGGTACTCTGCGCGGACATAGATAAATCCTTCGGAAGCTCCAATTGCCGCACCTGCAATAAGCATTGCTTCAAGAACACTATGGGGATCGCCTTCTAAGACGGAACGATCCATAAAAGCCCCCGGATCCCCTTCATCGGCATTACATATGATATAACGTTGATCCGCCTGACTCCTACGCGTAAATTCCCATTTTGTGCCTGTTGGAAAGCCAGCACCACCACGTCCTCGCAGGCCACTTTCTTTAAGAACGTCAATAACCTCCAGCGGCGTCATGCGGAAAAGAACTTTAGCTAAGGCTTGATAACCATCAGCGGCAATGTATTCTAAAATATTTTCTGGAGCAATATAGCCCACGTTTCGTAAAGCAATGCGAAGTTGTCCATCATAAAAGGGCAGGTTGGTCGAAAAACGTTCTCGAGTGTTTGGATCCATATAGAGAAGACGCTCTACCTGATTTCCCTGAATGAAGTGTTCTTCAACGATGGTTGGAACGTCTTCAGCGGAAACCTCACAATAGGTTGCGTTATCGGGGTGAATCTCGATCATCGGACCCTTTTCGCAAAAACCAAAACAGCCAGGTTGAAAAACTTTCACCTGCTCCGATAATCCCAGGCGCTCGAGTTCTTCTTCCAAAAGTTCAGCAATTCTTGGACTACCTGAAGAATGACAACCAGGTCCTCCGCAAACCATAACGTGTCTTACAAGGCCTTGAGCGTTTTTAGTGCTAACAGAGTCAGCAACACGGCGTGTTTCAATGAGCTTGAGGCTTTGAGCTTTTAAGGCATTCAAAGCATCAGTATTTTCAAGTTTCATATGGCTTTTCCCTTCCTTCGATGACGCTTCTTACACACTCGTGTACTTGCAAGCGTTGATTTTTCCAGTTAACTTTCGGGGCGGTACTTTGCCAGGACCTCATTAATTTCCTGTGCCTCGTGCATCCGTCCATGGACTTTGCCATCAACGATCATGACAGGGGCAAGGCCACAGGCTCCAACACAGCGCAGAGTTTCTAAAGTAAAGAGATTATCTGGAGTGGTTTCTCCAGCTTTAATTTTCAATTGATTTTCAAGTTCGTCTTTTAATTTATCACCACCGCGTACAAAACAGGCAGTGCCCATACATACATTAACAACGTGTTCTCCTCTGGGTATCATGGTGAAGAATGAGTAGAAACTCACAACACCGTAGACTTTCGCAGAAGGTATATCAAGTTTCTGCGCAATATGCCACTGTACATTATCTGGCAGATATCCATATATTTCTTGGGCATAATGTAAAATTCCAATCAGGTTTTCTTTTTTGAAGGGTAAGCTGTCAATATAGTCATCCAGCTTTTGAGCGAACTCATTGGTCGAAGCGGTGTCACACATGAAAATCCTCCTTTAATTACGTAAGATTTAGGCTACGTTTGCACCTCCTCGTAGGGCTGCTTTATGGGACAAGTTCGTCCTTGTCTATCCTCTACCGCGTAGCATCCATAGATTTAGTTTATCGTTCATAGCCCGGACTGTCGTGTTTATGAACATAAATAAAGTATTTAGTGAATAAAGAAAATACTTTATTTAATGTGAATGTTTAGAAAAGTTAATTATAATATTTATCTAACATAATAAAAGAGCCCCCAAAGGGAGACTCTTACAACG
>DHWG01000105.1:10816-11114 GCA_002413075.1 Desulfosporosinus sp. UBA5188
CCCAAAGGGAGACTCTTACAACGGGATAAACAACTTGACAGGTCGACCGACTGTTCCGTATTTTAGTTCAGATTTTAATACGCCCCGCTGTTCTAGAAATTCCAGGTAGCGGCGAACAGTGACTCGAGTCATCTTGACGCCTTCAGCCACTTCTTCGACAGAAATGGGACGGTGTGTTGTGCCCAAAAATTGGACGATCTGACCAAACGTTGCTTTATTTAGACCCTTAGGCAGCATCTCTTCTCCGCTAAACCAGGGAGTTTCTATTCGGGATAGAACAGGATCATCCATAATTGGC
>DHWG01000065.1:0-188 GCA_002413075.1 Desulfosporosinus sp. UBA5188
TGTGAGGGGACTCTGTTTAAACTTGCGATGGTTGGCTATGCGATTGGTGCTACCGTCTCCGTTTCCTTCGCAGTCTCTCATGTCCTCTCGAAATCCCCCCACGACCATTTGTTGAATCCGATTGGCGGAGCCCTTGTCACAATCATTTTATTTTTTGCCGCAGACTATCTTCTCCTCTACCGATTTTT
>DHWG01000065.1:461-6306 GCA_002413075.1 Desulfosporosinus sp. UBA5188
CAACTCTTCTCGTTTATATATTTGAGCATTACGAGTCTTGCGACCGCCAACTTAGGAGACATCATGCCCGACAGTATCACTGCGAGAGCTTTGATCGCCACAGAAATAGCCTTTAACCTGTTTACACTGGCTACAGCGATCCAACTTCTCCTGGCCCAAAATTAGTAGGCTAGGGACCTCCTGCCCAAGTAGTTGACGCCCACTTAATACAATACTTGTACGACGAGAAGTGAGGTCTCTAAACCAGAGGAGCCTCACTTTTTTCCGTCCTACTTATTTAGAAGATAATTCCCAGAGCAAGCAAGATTAATATTGCAATTGCGATAATCCCTACACCGACACCAGGTCCAACAGGAACGGGGGTAACAATGGGGCGGTAGCAGCAAGCACGACCATATCCGTACATATTCTTTACCTCCTTCAAATTTAGGGTCTTCAACGTGAGATACCAAGACTGTTTGTACATCATACGTAAATTATATTAATATGTCCCACTATTTTCCATTTGCCAGGATTAAATATAACCCTTGGCCTCACCGACCCCTGATCAAAGAAGGAAGAGAGTCCGTCACCCCATAAAAGGATCACGGACTCTCTATTGAAGATTATATTGCGCATTTAACTTTTAAACTTTTATATTTTTATACTTTTAAACTTTTAAACTTATAAGGCTTGCTCTCCTGTAGCTCCGGTTCTTATGGTAATAGCATTTTCCACGGCTGACACAAAGATCTTTCCGTCTCCGATTTCCCCAGTTCGAGCTTCTTTCGTAATAACCTGGATAACCGCATCGACGAATTTATCCATAACGACGATTTCAATCTTCACTTTAGGAATCAGATGGACCGTATACTCCATGCCTCGATAGATCTGGGTGTTCCCCTTTTGTTTACCGCATCCGATGACTTGGGTCACTGTCAACCCGTTGACTCCAAAAGTGCTTAACGCATCTTTTACACTGTCTAGCTTTCCGGGACGGATGATCGCCTCAATCTTCTTCATAGTATCAACCCCTCCAACTCTATTTGCCTACGCCTAAACGTTTTTTTAGTCATCAATACCTGACATGAACCTTGAATATATCGCTTACATGAATTCTGAATAAGCTCTTTCTCCATGTAAGGATAGATCCAAACCATTTGATTCTTCTTCTTCAGTGACACGAAGTTTCATCACCACACTGATTAGTTTTAAAATGATGAACGTCATCGTAACCGTAAATGCGATCGTCACGGCAACACTGATCGCCTGAATTCCCAAGAGGGAAGCATTGCCGTAGAATAATCCATCGTTACCGGCCGGGTTAATGCTCTTGGTCGCAAAGATTCCTGTTGCCAAGGCTCCCCAAGTTCCCCCAATTCCATGACATCCGAAAGCGTCTAGGGCATCATCATATCCTAATTTCGCTTTAATGACACCAATGGCTAGATAACAGACCAAACCGCCGACGATACCAATAAATAAGGCGGACATTGGCGTTACAAATCCTGCACCTGGGGTGATGGCGACTAATCCAGCCACTGCGCCACTGGCGGTACCGAGCATGGTTGATTTTCCTCTGTGTATTCGCTCTACAACAGCCCAGGCAAGCGCTGCTGCTGCCGCCGCTGTGTTTGTATTTACAAAAGCCATACCGGCTAAGCCGTTCGCACCTAAGGCACTACCTGCATTGAAGCCAAACCAACCGAACCATAGGAGACCAGCTCCTAGAACCGTCATTGGAACGTGATGTGGCGCCATTGAATCTTTACCTAATCCTTTGCGTTTGCCGAGTAATATTGCTGCAATTAAGGCGGCGTATCCCGAACTAATATGCACCACATTTCCTCCAGCAAAGTCCAACGCTCCCAGAGTTCTTAAGAAACCACCGACACCCCAGACCCAGTGAGCCAATGGATCATAAACAAAGGTCGCCCATAACACCATAAATAATATAAAGGCTGGAAATTTCATCCGTTCTGCGATTGAACCGCTGATCAAAGCGGGGGTTATGACAGCAAACATCATTTGAAAACCCATAAATACAATGGCTGGCAAAGTGGCCGCGTAATCTGGGTTGGGGTCCATACCGACGCCATTTAGCCCCAACCAGTTTAGGCCTCCAATTAAACCGTGATAGTCTGGCCCAAAAGCTAAAGTATATCCCACCAAGATCCACTGCAAAGACATGATGCCTATGACAACCCAACTATGCATGAGTGTACTAAGAACGTTCTTCTTGCGCACCATACCTCCATAAAAGAATGCCAAACCCGGTGTCATAATGAAAACTAGTGCTGTACACATCATGATAAATCCTGTATCTCCTGTATCCATCATTTTTCCTCCTCTTCTGTGCCTTTTGTCTAGTACAAAACAAAAATAGCGCTTTGAGTTACTCTTTTCGAGTATCCTCAAAGCGCCATTGCTTTGCATAATTCTTTCCAACCGAGTTTTTTCGGCTGGGCACACCTTATATTTGATATTCTAGCACGGATGCGCCCTGTATTGCAACACCCTTTAGGAATGAATCCTGTATACGTGATATGTGTTGATGATATATTAAAATCCCAAACATGGACTATAAACATTTACATAAATCTCATAACTTAATGCAAAATATTTATGATCATTGGCATAATGTGGGGTTCATAGACGAAATCCAAGAATAGGAACAAGAGGAGTCCCACTACCCCACCGATCATGGATCCATTAATCCGAATCCATTGGAGGTCGTTGCCTGCCTTCTCCTCGACGAATCGATTGAGATCCTGATCGGTGTACCCAGCTAGCGTCTCCCTAACCATGCCTCCGATCATGTCATGTTCGTTCTGAATCACCCGACATAAGGTATCCACGAGAAACGCATTGATTTTCGTTTGAAGTTCGGAATTATTCTGAACGCTAACCCAGTATTTTTCGACACAAGGATGAAGCGCACGATACAGAACATTCGGTTCCGAAGGCGTAGAAAGAGATGAGGCGACTTTAAGGACTTCCTCAAGGACCGATTCCAAAAACCTCACAAATAAAACATCGGTCAAGAGGCCCTCTTTCCATTGCTCGATTTGGGCGCTAAACCGGGTATCAAACTCTAATTTCGAAACCCTATTGAGAAGAATATTTTTCAGGCTGATACGCAAAGGATCTAGTGGGTCTCTAAATTTGCTTAAGGTTAAAAGAAGCTCCACTTGCAGCGCATCGGCCGCTTCCTCCAGGTTTAAGCCATCTGACATTTCCATAAACCCCATCATGGTGCGAAATATTGACCCTCCGCTGCTTACTTTTTCTTCTTTAATTTCTTCAAGGTAGCCTAGGATGGCGTCATGTGTTTGTCCATCCGCGGCTTTATCCCAGAGCCCTTCAGCTAAGCGATCCAGTCCTAGCTCGAGATAGCCTTGTTTTACTGCCCACCCGCTTATACTCTGCACACTAGACTCTAGGTGCCAATTCTTCGCCGTATCACGGATAAAGACGGCGAGTTTCTCTGCCAGTTTGGCGGGTTCCTGTTTATCAGCATAACGACGCAGGTAGGCCAACATTTTGTCTGTTAGGTAAACTGATCCACCGAATTTTTCCACGTTGAGTAGGAGCCCTTCAATAAAAGGAATCCCCTCAATTTTCTTACGAATTAACGTCATGTTTAGTAGCTCTTTTTGCACAACTGACGCCACAGCTTCGATCACCTTGGCGCGGTTTCGAGGGATCAGGGCGGTATGATAACCCCAACCTAGAGGTTTTTTGAAAATTGCGGTGACGGCAAACCAGTCAGCAAGTCCGCCCACTAAGGCAGCTTCGGAAACGAAAAACATGAGCCTAATTCTAAAGTCATCTGGGTTGAAATGTTTTAACACCGCGACCCCCAAGAAGAAGAGGAAAACGGCGGCTAAGATAATATTTGCCTTTTTATGATAATTCATTTTAACACCATCCCGAGCACATAGATCAATATTCCCGCCAAACCGCCTACGACTGACCCATTAATTCGAATCATTTGCAAGTCATTACCCGCTTTGTCCTCAATCAAAGCCACAAGCTTGTCATCTGTCAGAGGATCCAATCCATCATGAACCAAACGTCCAATGGCCGTGTGGTGAAGTCCAATCTGTTTTCCGAGGAAAAGCTTAACATTTTCATCCACTTTCAACCTTAGGGAACGATTGTGTTCTAAGCGTTCCAGGTATTCCTCCCAATTATTCTCTAAATTCCCCATAAAATAGCCTATGACTGAGGGGATCTCTTGCTTAACGGCCGCATTTTCTAACCCTTCCTTTAAGGAGTTGAGAAAAAACTGATTAAGTCTTTCTTGCATCGAAGACTTTGTCTTAAGTTCCAACGCCATGCGAAGTAAATAATCCTTAAACCACTGCTCAACTGTACCGTCCAAAAGCGCCATTTTCGCCTTTTCTTGGAGGCTATGAGCAAGAACGGAGGGTTCAGGCAGGAACTTTACGACCATTTTACGCGTGGGATTGTTTTCACCATACCTTGTCAGGGCTGCTTCCATCGTATTCATGAGAGCTACCTTGACCTCAGGTTGTTCCACATAGTCATTGATGGCCCGACAAATAACCGTCAAAACTTGATCGACCTCTCCGTGGTCTATTGAGAATTCAAGGACTTCCGCCAATGTTTGCGAGAGATTCAAATGATCTATGTTTTCTTCGAGTGAGCCTTGAATAATTTGCGTGAACGCTTCTTGCTCCATATATTTAGCAATATCTTGGGTTAGATTTGTTAGCAAGGGACCCACGGAAAGCTTAACCTCTTGATTGCCCAAGATCCGAAGGAGTACGCCTGAAAAGTCCCAAGCGGATAATTTACGTTGGAGTACGTCTTGAGAAAGTAATTCATTTTGCACCATATCCGTCAAGGCTGCAAAAATCCGTTCTCGGTTCTGAGGAATGATCTCAGTGCGAATTATTTTACCCGGTCGAATTCCCAAGGGACGTCGAAAAAGAGCGGTTACTGCAAACCAGTCCGCAAGCCCCCCGATCATTCCCGCGCTACATCCACTGGAAATAAGGCCGCCAACAAACCCCGCATGAAAGGGATAACTGAGGAAAAATCCAAGGGTAATCCCTCCTAGAGTGATATTCGCCGTCTTCGTATTATTTCTTTTTGTCATTATTTTTTCCACCTAAGCAATTTCATTTCCATGCTTCTATATTAATCTATTTTTCGTTCTTATGCCAATAGTTGCGATACAGCCGCTCTGCCGGTACACTCGCAGATCAAACTAGAGGAATAACTGCTAATGCAAGAGAGCGGGGTTCCGCCAAAATCGACATCCTTGTCTCAGTTGGCGCGGAATCCATCCTTGGATTCCGCCCCGCCGATGAAAGAACAGTTTTTCCTAAGTTTGGTGGGCTGCTCACGTAGAGGCGTCGCTTGCTGTAAGTCGCAACTCTTTGGGTCAGGATTATGGGTATGGATTCGGGCACTCGTTGGAGCGGACGGCTTTGAGCGTTAGTTTGGTCTATGAAGCTTACGGAGTGATCGTTGTTAATTTAATCCGCTTGTACCGCTGAATATATCTGATAGCCTCGTTTATTTTCCTGTAGTCCGGCGTACTGAGGCTAAATGTTAAAACTATGGGAATAATGAACACTATGCTCATAATAAGGAGGATTTCTATGTCTGAAAACACTTCGATCGATGATCTCTATCACCAACTGGATGACTATATCGATAACGTACCCTACAAAAAGGAGAACTTAATTGGGATCCTGCATCATGCTCAAGAACTCTTCGGCTACCTGCCGGAGAAGCTGCAGTTGCATATCTCCCAGAAGCTTGACATCCCTGCGGCCAAGGTCTATGGGGTTGTGAGTTTCTACTCCTTTTTCACCATGAAACCTCGGGG
>DHWG01000065.1:6560-7578 GCA_002413075.1 Desulfosporosinus sp. UBA5188
GAAGTAGAAAAACAGTTGGGGATTAAAACGGGGGAAACTACAGAGGATAGCGTCTTTTCATTAGACTCTCTGCGCTGTATTGGAGCGTGTGGTCTTGCCCCAGTTATGATGGTGGATGGAAAAGTCTATGGCCGACTTCACGAACCAGAAGAAGTCAGACAGGTTCTTGAAAAATATCGCCCAGAGGCCACTTAAAGTAAGGTGGATATTAGCACGGAAGGAAGTGAAGTCCATCAATGAAACTCAATAATGCTGAGGCATTGAATGCACTTAAAGCACAAAGCCTAGGTCTCCTGAAAAACAGACGCGTCGCGAACCCCGTCACAATCAAGGAGGCTCAAGGTCAGCTCAGACACGTTATGATCTGCGGAGGACCTGGTTGCCACTCTTCAGGTAGCCCTGAAATTGCCGAAGTTCTTCAAGCGGAACTAGGTCGGAAAGGATTATCTGAACAGGTTCAAATTTTCCAACCCGGCTGTTTTGGTTTTTGTGAAAAGGGGCCGATGATAGAGATTCACCCGGATAACACGACCTATTGTGAGGTTTCAGTTCAAGACGTAGCGACCATCGTCGAAGAACACTTCATTAAAGGAAACTGCGTAGAACGACTTCTCTATAAGGATCCGATCACAAAAGAACGATTTGCCTCTAACCTTCCCTTTTATAAGGGGCAAGTCCGCATCGCCTTACGAAACGTTGGCTTTATTGCCCCTGAAAATATTTTAGAATATATTGCTGCCGATGGCTATCAAGCCTTGGTAAAAGTTCTTTTCGGAATGAAGCCGCTTGAGGTTATCGATATGATGAAAAGAAGCGGACTTAGAGGACGTGGCGGTGGCGGTTTTTCCACTGGGTTGAAGTGGGAATTCACGCACAATAGCGAAGCCAAACAACGGTATATTATTTGCAATGCAGACGAAGGAGATCCTGGAGCCTTTATGGATCGTTCCGTTTTAGAAGGTGACCCCCACAGCGTTTTAGAGGGTATGCTCATTGCGGGCTCTGCCATTGGGGCTAG
>DHWG01000173.1 GCA_002413075.1 Desulfosporosinus sp. UBA5188
GGCTAATAGTTCATCGTTTCTAAACACAATACTTGTTATTTTATAGACAGAGTAATATAATGTCTATAAAATAACAAGTATTATTAGGATGTGTTTACCAGATGAATATTTCGGAGCTATTTTGGAATGCCACCTTTGAAGACCTAAAATGTGGCTATGTTCAAGAAAAGGGTCACTACGTATGCCTCCTCTGTGGTAACAAAATCGAGCAGGGGATTGTCTATCCCGAAAACGGGGTTCTCTATGAAGCAGGCAGATATATGCAACGCCATATTGATCAGGTTCATCAGTCAGTGTTTAACTATTTAACCCAGTTAGATAAAAAAGTTACGGGTCTAACAGAGCATCAGACCAGCCTAATTCGACTTTTTTATGAGGGAAAAAGTGACGAAGAAGTCCAAAAAGAATTAGGTATCGGTAGTGCGTCGACCATTCGCAATCACCGTTTCACCTTAAAAGAGAAAGAACGTCAGTCGAAAGTCTATTTAGTGATGATGGACCTCCTAAAAGAGAAAGTTAAACCTGCTACGTCCTTTATAAACCCGCCTAAAACTGCAAAAATGCTGGAAGACCGCTTATTAAAGAAGCTCTTTCCCGAAGGCACGGATGGCCCCTTAAAGACCTTCTCTATCAAGGAAAAGCATAAGCTCGTTGTCTTACAAGAGATTGTAACGCGGTTTCAAGATGAGCAGACCTATTCTGAGCAGGAAATTAATCAGATTTTGAAAGTTGTTTATCACGATTTCGCAACCCTAAGAAGGTCTTTAATTGAATATAATTTCCTAGATAGAACGCCAGATGGCAGCCAGTATTGGCTGAAAACCGGATCTGTTCGTAAGGAGGAACAAATCATGGACCGAAAAGAAGAACTAAAGAGGCTATATAAAGAAACCAAAATCGAGGCCGGGGTCTATCAGGTCAAGAACACCATCAACGGTAAGATTCTTGTTGAAAGCACCCCGAATCTAAAAACTATCAATGGGAAACGATTTTGTTTAGATATGGGCACGTACCAGAACAAGCGACTTCAACATGAGTTGCAAGAATTTGAGGCAAAGGTCTTTGAGTTTGAGGTCTTAGAAGTCTTAAAAGCGCCCAAAGAAGGCTACTTTGATCCCAAAGATGCCCTGAAGAAACTTAAGGTAAAATGGTTAGAGAAACTTCAGCCCTATGAAGAACGTGGCTATAACACACTTAAGCCGCAATAATGAGCGCTTTGTTTAAGACTTCAAGCGAGCCGCTCGCTTTTCTTTCGTGTTTAATAAAATCAGAGCAATGGTGATCGCAGTTAACACTAAACCAAATGTAGTGGCAATCCCAAAAGCTATAGCGGTAGCGGGAACATAATAGGATAACATGCCTGACGTTTTTATATAGCCAACCCCGAATAATAGAGAACGAATTCCTGGGATAAAAGTCACTTGATACATAATATGCCCAGCTAGGACTAACGGCGTAACGGCAAAAATTAACTTAACACGTTGGGAAGCGGCTTTCGTTTTAAAGGGTTGGGCGATCAACCAAGAGAGCATACCTCCGACAATCCCTGCCCCCCAATAACACAGACTAAACCAAACTTTCCATGACGTTTCAGGCCATATCCCATGGAGCGGTGCAAAGTAATTTAGGGGAACTAATATAGCCAACATAACCCCAATCAAGACAACGTATCCCTGGTTCACGCGAACTAAATGCCATACCTCACGACCCGCGAGCCTTAAATTAACCTGCACAGAACCATTCGGACAATTCCGTACACAGTTGAAGCACAATTTGCAATCTAAATTATTATCTAAATACGGAAGATGTTGGGACATTGGGCAGCCTGGAACGTCTCCCTTACCTACGTAGCACTCAAACGTCGTGCACTTATTCAGACAAACTGTGGTATCCGCACGAACCTCCAACATGGAACCTATGGAAGCCGTCCCGATAAAGCCTCCCAAGGGGCAAAAATGTCGGCACCAAGTATGGCGTGGATAGAGGACCGCGATAAGAATCGCACTAGCCTGGATTGATATTAACAAGACGGCTGTGTAACTGGGATTGAGACGCATGTTGGTGATTACTTCAACCCAAAAGATCATAAGAAACAGAAAACTGACAACGAGGTAATCAAATTTTATGATAGGCCGTGGAATGGCATAGTTCTTATGCACCCTTTTTTGCACAAAATTCATAATTGTAGAAAACGGGCAGACTGTGCACCACAATCTCCCTAAGAACGGGGAAATGATGGCAAGAGTCGGCCACCACAATCCCCAAACTAACGCGAAGATTTTTGTGGAGACGGCAACTTCAGGAGAAAAAAGCAATAAACAAACTAACGCAATAAACAAAGTTGCGGCAGCTAGCCTGACCCATCCAAGAAACGTCCCTTTCTTTAGTAATTTTTCAAGCCTTGGCCACGCTAAAAGGTTTAAAGTATATCCGTTTTGTTGGGCCGTGGGACCAAAGAAGATCTGTTCTAGCCCAATCACACCGTCTTGTGCGATATAGAAGGCTCTTTCAATGACTTGAATTAACTCCGAAACATTTCCCTGATTGTAATGATGAGAGAGTAACAGTTGAGTCGCTTCCGGCTTCAGCGTCGGGACGTTTCGATGGTTCTTCTGGGCCAGTTTTTCCAGGAATCCTTGAGCAAGAATGGGAATATCGCGTTTATGCTTCCGTAAAGGAGCGATCTCATACGTATGAGTAAAACATTTTCGTAGTTCCGGAATGATAATTTTACCCAAATCATCAGGTTCAACGTGCATACTTCCGATAATGAAACATTTGTTTTTCTGCAAGGTGATTGCTTGGGCAAGCTTAAGCTGAGTATGGGGAGATATGAGGTTTATTCCTCCGATAAACAAGGTTCCCCCCTCAGCAATATCGAAAAGATTGGAGTTGTGAAGGGCGGAGGGGTCTTGCTGGACGGCGGGCTCCATAATTAAGTCCTTCCATTGCTCGTCGAATCGTGATCCGTCCACAACAACGAAGGGGGCTTCTTTACCAGATTGGCGTTGATGCACGTACCAAGCCATCATCTGGCGACCAGTACCCCGTTCACCCGTTATAAGCAGGTTTCCCTCGGGCTGAGCCAGCTCTTCCAGTTTCCGTTCAACCTCAGCCGTCGTGCGAGTACCACCCCAAAGCCCATAGAACTTATTCTTATATTGCGTAAGCTGCAAAGCAGACCGTAAAATTTCCTTATATTTGGCTTCAGATAAAATAAGGTTCGTTTCATTCAGTTCTTTAGATAATCGTCCAATGAACGTTTGGTAAAGTTTCGGCCACCTTAGTAGCATGCGCGCAAAGCTTTCGGCATCCAACACTAGGACTTGGCATTTTTCTTGGCAAAGGATTGTTTTTGAAGCGGCCCGACCATTCAGCAATGAGAACTCTCCAAAGGTATCTCCTGGCCCTAAAGAATTGACACGCCACAAACCATGTCCTTCTTTATGGACCATAACATCCGCTTTTCCCTTGGTCAGTATATAAAAGGGATGCTCTTCCTGACCCTGCTTGATAATCTCAGAGCCTAAATCATAGGTTTCCCATTGAAAGTGACTCGCTAGCTCCGCTAATTCAGGGGATGACAAATCGGAAAACAGCTCAGTGTTTGATAGACTATAAACTTTATCATCACCCATAGATTCTTGCCACAGGATGCCTAAGCACCGTTTTCAAGGTCTCTGGTTTGCTCTTCATTTTAAGCACTCCAAATCTTCCAACTCGTTTTGTTACCATTTATAATATCATGGTTGCAGAACAAAATCCCCATTTTCTGTTTCTAACTTAATAAAATCGATAAGGGGGATCCTCACGCGAGGATCCCCCTTATCGATTTAAAGAGCTTTCAAAACTTCTTAAGCGTGTTGGTAGTGATACCCGTCCTTAATCAACATCCTCTTAACTTTAGTCAACTCCGTGGGGTCAAAGAAATGTACTTCTTTTCCACTGCGAATAGTCCAAATCCGTGGCAATAATGCCCTTCCTTAATAAGTTTTTTAAATTTAAAACTTGATACTTCGAGATAATATGTAGCCTCTTTAGTATTTAATAAGGAATATTTATATTGCGGGGTCATTGGCTGCCACCTCTTTCATAAATTCTTATCCAAACACAACAAAATACGTCACACTCTACTACTTCTTCAAGTATATTGATAATATATTCAAATTTAGAGTTCAATAATAAGTCATGAGTTTCATGAAAAGTGGTTGGCCTTCTGTCCTCATTTTTCACCTTCAATACTATTTTATAGTCTTATACTATCAAACCATTGTTAGCCCACGGCTAAGGAACTGTAAAATTTATGTTAAAATTCTATTAAATCAGCTTGAAACTATGAAATATGGTCATAATTTACCGACCACATTTTACAAATGACACTAAAATTGTATTTTATCCTAAAAAAGCCTTATAATTAGAAATGGACTAATCGTCACAATAACTCAGCTAGTGAGTGCTAATAAGTTTGGAGGACATAAATGGAGATTAAATCACTCAAAAAACTTAAGTTATACGGTTTTAACAACCTTACAAAAACTCTCAGTTTTAATATGTATGATATCTGCTATGCAAAGACACCTGAGCACCGCCAAGCCTATATTGAGTACATCGATGAAGAATACAATTCAGATCGTCTAGCTAGGATTCTTACGGATGTCGCTAATATTATCGGTGCGCATGTTTTAAATATTGCCAAACAGGATTATGACCCCCAAGGGGCAAGTGTCACCATGCTTGTTTCTGAAGGTCAAGAGACCGACACCGTATCAAGCGAACTCTTAAACACCACAGATTCCTCACCTTCCACCGTTGTCGCACATCTAGATAAAAGCCATATCACAGTTCACACCTACCCTGAAAATCACCCCAGTAAAGGGGTCACAACCTTTAGAGCAGACATTGACGTATCAACCTGTGGTAAAATTTCTCCTCTAGCAGCCCTCAATTACCTAGTGGCTAATTTTTCCTCAGACATAGCCATCATCGACTACCGAGTTAGAGGATTTACCCGAGATTTAAAGGGAAAGAAAATTTTCATTGACCATAAAATCAATTCGATTCAAAACTATCTATCAAAAGAAAAAAGAGATCTCTATCATATGATTGATGTGAATGTTTATCAAGAGAATATTTTCCATACTAAAATGATGTTAAAAGAGTTTGATTTGGATAATTATTTATTCGGTATGGCAAAAAAAGAACTCATTCCCAGTGAAAAGAAAAAAATTAAACAAAGTCTCATCAGAGAAATGGGAGAGATCTTCCATGGAAAAAACATACCAAAATTTTAACTTATAAGTCATTCTAATTGCATTTCATACTTATCCATAGGAAATAGAGGAAATAGTCATTAATCATTCAATGACTATTTCCTCTATATTACGTGTCGTTCAAGGCGTCAATAATTGCATCTAAAAATTTTAAAGAAAAGCAGAAAGAAGACAAATCTTCTTTCTGCTTTAAAATTAAGCGCTAATCAGGATAACTAATTAAATCTCTTGATTCTTCGCCTTATGATCCTTGGGAAGCATCCCTTGAAAAGCTCTGATGATCAGTTTTACGAACTCACTAAAGATCACAACACTAAAGGTAAATCCAATGATCTTTATCCACAAATCAAGCTCGAGAGGAACTGTTTTGAAAACATTTCCTCCAAATTGCGTGACTAGGATCTGAACGAGGAACGTCAAGAACACGACCCCTACCATGACCTTATTTCTATAGATATTGGGGAAAATGCTCGCGACTCCAAATTCCCTACAGTTAAAGGCATTCCATAACTGGAACAAGACAAACGAAGTAAACACAATGGTCGATTGTTGGGCTACTGAGCCACCCAAGGCCTGGGTTTCTAGGAGCATGAGTAAGGCCGTGACAATAAATAGACCATTGGTTACTATTTTAAGCAGCATATCCTTCGTAACAATTGAGGCATTTCTCTTGATGGGTTGATTCTCTAGCAAATGCTCTCTGGGAGGTTCTAGACCCAAAGTTAAAGCTGGTGGACCATCCATAATAAT
>DHWG01000200.1:0-7883 GCA_002413075.1 Desulfosporosinus sp. UBA5188
TTTATTGGTCAATGGATCGGCCTCTGCCCAGCCAACGATGAAGTAATCTTCTTCATCCCCAAAGTCCATATCTTTTAGACGCACTTTTGCGCCTAATTCCACGATATCTGTTCCTTCAACTTCATCAATAACTCGTGCATTACTGAGCATTTTTTCGATAGTTATGATTCGTCGTTCAATAAAACCCTGATCATTCTTGGCATCATCGTACTCTGAGTTTTCACTAATATCTCCAAAGTCAATGGCCTCCTTAATACGTTCGGCAATCTCCCGACGCTTCACAGATTTAGAGTGTTCTAACTCTTCTTCAAGCTTTTTAAGACCTTCTAAAGTCAGAATAACTTCTTTTCCAGCCATATTTTAATCGCTCCTTTTTCATGCGCGTATTGCGAGTTCTATAGTGTTACGTTCTTTTCAAAGCTATTTTTAAAATATTGTATGCCATATTTTTTCTTTTTTCAATAGAATTATTCATGTCATCTGAAATATAATTGTGCTACCCATTGTAATGGCGTAAATAGCCGGGAAAATTTGACGCTCTTGACGGCAATAGCCGTGGCCTTCGTTTCTAGCTGTACAACATTGAGGGCAACGGCCAGGTTCATTTGTAAATACCCTTCTTTGAGCATAAAGAGACCCCTCGTTAGGAGGGGTAGTTAGGAGGAAAAGTGAAAGAAAAGAAAAGTCTTATCTTAACCGTAAATAACGGGTACCTGTCCATGGCGCTAATGACTCATTCGCTACTGAGCCACGATCTTGATAGGGATGGCACAATGCCGAGCAACAATAGAACAATAATTAATTCCATTATGTGAGCCTCTCTTTCTTAACTTATTTTACGAGTATTTATCTGTTGCATTTATAATAAAACATATTTGTTATCGTTCAGTGACCGTTGTATAAAGAAAATGTGAAGACTAATAATGGTACTCGTGAATCTAATTGATACCTTATGGAAGACTTAAGGACTTCAAGTTTAATCAACCTGCTGACTTAGTTGTCCGGTCGTCACGAGGGATACCGCAAATCCAAAGGACCTTAGGATATGCTCGCTGACGCACTATGGACAACGTCGCATAAAATAAGCTTGAGTCCACAGGACATTCTCCCCGCAGGGATGAATGTCCTGCTGGCAAACGCCGAGTGCCGTAGCCATCCCACGTCGTTTCCTTTAACTTTTTCCTAGGTTATTTAAACGAAAAAGCTAGGGCTTCCGTACTTAACGAAAGGCCTAGCTTTCTTATATGCCCTATCAAGGCCACCACGCCTTGTAAGGTTTACAAGAAAAGAAAAGAGTAAGAGAGACATAATTATAGTATGCCCACGTCCTCTATAAATATACGCAGGTTCTCCCGGCTAACAACAAATAAACCTTCCCAGGCTCTAAAGCGACTATGAGCGATATAATAGTTGTTACGTGTTGGGGGTACAAAGCACTCGCGGCAGTATACCGAATTTTCACCAGATGGTCGGAAAGAAACCTCGACTCTTTTCCACATGGTGAACAAACATTGACGTCCTTGAAGGCCATAGCCACTGCCGCATTACCTTTGTGATTTCTTAGCTGCACGGCACTCAAGGCAACTTTCAGTTATCGAGCTATTTCTTCAACTTTTATGGCTTTATTGGATTTCCTTTTATCTTTGTTGCTTGATTCGATATGCTCTATTTCAGATTCCTCAAACTCTTTAATTACTCTTGCTATTGATGCAAATATTCCCGATTGATGATCTTGCGCTACTATCTCTTCACCCATTGATTTCTTAATATAATCATCTGTTAAAGACCCGTTAATATATTCCCTTGTAAAGTTATCCATATCCCCATATTTTGTATTTATGTTGTTAAAATCTTCTTCATTAGAAATTCTATTAATGATATTTTCTTTCGCGCATTCAAATAATTCTTTTTCAACTGCCCATTTAGTGGGTACGCTAAAGTCTTTTAATGCAGATAATGAGAATTCATATTCACCAGTTCCATTTGTATATCTGTTCCTAGGGTCCTGTGAAAAATGCAAAGTATATTTTTCATTTTCAAAACCTTCCTCCATAAATTCTGTCCCCTGTTCAATATGAGTACCATCTTCCGAATTAATTTCTTTTGTAACTTCAGCGCGACCATACTCCACCATTGAATAGTAAAAAGTGTATCTGTTCTCCATTGGGTATAAGTTAAATTCCACAGTTCAAGTCTAAGCTGATGTATCAGCTCTGTAGTCGTCATGGGACCCTCCTTGATGCACAATATGGTCTTTAGATTCCCCCCGTTTAGGAATTATATCCATTTGACTCTAGTATTTAAATGACCTGCTGAAATTTGTTGGACAACTAGATCTCCTTGAGTAAATTGAGCATTGGAAAAACCACCTAAATTCATAGGTGGTTTTAGGTTGTATAGTGAATAATGTGCTTCTACTACCTATAGGTTGTATAAATAATCTTTTCCCCAAATACTGCTACAACATTCTGTCATGCTGACTCTTTTATTTTACTTCAACCATCCAGCCCTCCGGAGCCTTCACATCCCCAAACTGCATTTCACAAAGTGTGTCCTAGAGGTGCTGCTTCTCCGTTCGTTGCCATTTTGACTTCATGGCCATCATCTTGGAAGATTGAAACGAGCAGGGAGCACCTAAAAGCAGCTACACTTCCCAGGCGCCTAAGCCTGGGAAGGTCTCTACCATGAACGATTTACAAGTCACTACGTGTGGAAGGTACAAAGCACTCGCGATAATAAACCGGTTTTGCATCAGAAGGTTGTCAGCCACTTCCCTTATAGAATACCAACCTCAATGGTGTTTAGAGGAAGATCCTTACAATTCTTGGACATTCGAACCCATTGCTTTGAAGTCAGATCGCTTTCTTAATTCTTCTTTATTTTATTGATATGGGGCGATCAGGGCGCACCAACACCCAAGCAAATACTCCAATAATGCCAATCATTGCTGTCATAGTAAGGGCCATCTGCCAACCGTAACGAGTAGCAATGACTGCAGTCAATGTCGGTGCAATTACTCCACCGATATTCCCCCAGAGGTTCATCCACCCAGAAATACTTCCAGTGAATTCTTTCCCCAAATCATTACAACTGGCCCAAGAAGCATTAAAGGTAAACCCAAGAGATCCTAGAGATAATGTCAAAAAAGCAACCGTTACATTCGGCACCTTTGACCCAGCAGCTAGATAAAGGGCAATACTCGAGACGATAATACCAATGGCACCAAAGTACGTCCGAACCTTAAAGACTGAAACTCCTTTAGCCACTAATTTATCACTTATAAATCCAGTGGTTAAGGTTGTAATCGCTAAAGCCAACCAAGGGAAAGAGACCATTATTCCCATTTCCTTCATGGAGAATTTTTGCGCTTCCATTAAATAAATCGGTATCCAGGATAAATAAACATACATTATATAGTCTGTAACAAAATATTGAATTCCAATCGCCCAGAATTGAGTAGATCCGATAAAGTTTTTCCAGGGGGCTATCTTTTTCATGGGACTAGTTTCTTTTTCATTCCCTGTTATAATTTCAAGCTCAGCTTTGTTAATCAAGGGATGACCTTCTGGCGTGTCACGCGCGATGAGCCACCAACCCAGCGCCACCATAAACCCTAACACTCCAAAGAGATAGAACACCGCTCTCCAACCAAATGTTGTGATGACACTCACCGTAATCATCGGTGCGAGCACAGGACCAATAAATGAACCTGCAAGGATAAAGGAGTTAGCAACTCCCCGTTCTTTTTTGTTAAACCACTTAGCAACCAACACGCTCGCTGCTGGATACAGCGGGGCCTCCCCAATCCCAAACAATGCCCGGACAATTCCAAACGTTAAAAAATTAGAAGCTGTTGCCGTAAACATGGTAAAGGCTGACCACCAGGTAATCGCTATGGTCATTGCCTTTCGTGAGCCGAAAGACTCCGCAAACATCCCTCCAGGAATTTGCATGGCGGCATAACCTACAAAAAAGAAGGTTTGTACCATACCAAATTGAACCTTATTGAACCCAAAATCGTTCATAATCATCGGCCCGGCGACAGATAAATTAACGCGGTCCATGTAGGCAACAAACCCGAGGATAAATAGTAAAATACCTAAAACCCAACGTATTTTAGTTGGCTTTTGTGACATTAGACTTCCCCCTCTTAAATCAATTTCTCTCACTCCTACCTACTTAATAACGTAACCCTTAACATGACCTCAACAGTTAACTTGAAAACCTAGCCTTGAATTCCGACTGGGCATAAACCTGCACACGCTTCCTCTGACTCATTTTCCGCCCCCTCACCCTTCGGCATAAAGCTAGCCAAAACGCGTTTCCATTTTCCTGAATAACGATACCCCTTTTCTAACCCCTCCTTCAAATAGCTTTGACTATCCACGAGACATCCGCCACAATGCAAACACATAAGCGCATCGAGGTCGCCTCGAGCAGAAGCATCCAAACGGCCATTGTCTACGAGAATGACATAAACTTCTTTGGGGCCATGCATGCCTAAAACCATCTTAAATTCAATATCCGCCGTCCGGCTTGGCCCCGAAATAAAGGAAATATAGTTTAACAAATCCTTGCCGAGTCCATAGACACTGCTCGCCCGGCAGACAGTTAAAGCATCATCTAGCGTAGTTACAATTTTTTCAATGCCAACCACAGCAATATGATTATAGGGCAAATTAGAAGTGAAACGAACATTGCCTTCAGATTCGAGCAGGGCAATCGTCCCGTTCTGGGCAATAATTGCGTCTGCCCCAGTCAGGCCATAGTCCGTATGGGACGCCTGCTCTCGAATTTCTTCTTTTATGCGTTGGATCGCTTCCTGATCTGAAATGGGGGTATTAATGGTTGCAATCCAGGGATGAACATCGATTTCAGAAGCACTAAGCCGTTCTCCTAAATCGGTGCGAATTATTTCAACACTCTGCGCCTCAAGAAATGGTGCTAGCTCAATCTCACTAAAAATGGGATTCTTACTTATGACGACTTTCTTAACTCCGGCCAGAATACCCAAGATCTGTTCCCTTGCTTCTTGTGCATTATTGGCAATACTGACGTGACATCCTTTACCTTTAAGTGATACTATAGCCTTCGCCATAACCGCATTGAGATTCTGCGCAACCGAGCGTTTAAGCTCGGTCACCTGTGAAGCGAGTTGGGGGTAGTTTCCCAAAACCTTAGCACGATTTACTTTGATTTGCTTTAAGATCTTTTCAGCCTTTGTAGTATTCATACATATCGCCCCCTGCCATAAGCCTCACTCAGCAATTGCACCGTGTGTACAACCCTTTGTTTCATGCTGTTTTGGGTTACCCCATCTTGGATGTGAACTATGCAACCGGGACAACTGGTTGCCACTGTGGTCGCTTGGGTCTCTTCAATCGCCTTTAATTTGCTTTGATTAATGCGCTGGGCCAGGTTATAAAAGCTAATACTAAATGATCCACCAAAACCGCAACACGCATCCGCCTCTTTCATTTCAATAAATTCCGCACCGGGGAGGATTCTTAGAATTTCACGCGGCTGTTCGCTGACATTCAGGCTTCGTATTAAGTGGCATGGGTCATGATAAGTAATCTTCTCAGATACGATAACATTGGGCTTTTTTAATTGAATATCTTCCATTAAAAACTGGTTAACATCTTTGACCTTATCCGCAAGTAGCTGCACCTTTTTGCGAATTTCTTGATTGGCATCTGCAAATAGCTTGGGATACTCTAATTTAAATGCTGCAGCACAACTGGGGCAAACAAATACAAAGGCATCCATGTCAAATTTACTATAAATTTCAATATTTCTTAAGGCCATCGCCTTGGAGTGAGCAATATCTCCACTTACAATACTGGGGATCCCGCAACAAACGTCTTCTTTGGCAAGTTGGACCTGAACATTGTTTTCCCCCATAACATGCAGTAAGGCCTCTCCCATGGCGCTTTCGGTATAATTCACTACACAACCCGGATAGAAACCCACTTTTTTCACTGGGTTTTTAACAGACTTGGGTTTTGCTGTTTGTAAGAACGACGTATCCGTCACCTTTGGAATGACGCGTGAATTGGGTAGCCCCATTGAAGGCAACGAAACCCGAGCCTTCATCCCCTCATGCACTTTTTTTAAGACAACACCACCAAATTTAGAGACTAACTTTGTCACAGTCGGTAAAGCTTTGGGTTTTGTCAACATAGAGAAAATCAAGTCTTTCTTCCAACCTAACCCTTGTTGACTCACCGCTTTTCCTCGAAGCTTCCACAACATTTCTGGTGTATGCATCTGAACGGGACAAACGGTCTTGCACTTTTGACAGCCAATACATAAGGATAACCCATTCTCCTCAGACTTTTCTAAATCTCCATGGAAAGCAGCAAACACGAGTCCACGTCCGCCGAGATACTTGTATCCGTACTTTCCGCCCACCTCCTCATAAATGGGACAGAAATTCAAGCAACTTCCACAACTAATGCAATAGAGCGTCTCATCAAATCCCTCATTTATTGCCTCGACGCGTCCGTGTTTTAGGAGAACCACATGAACTTCCTTTGGGCCTTGCCCGTGAGCTAATTCCTCCATTTCAGGATCAGTACACGTACTTACCCCTGAAATGACGGACACATACGTCCCGATGTCCTGTCCTACTCCATAAACAGCAGCGGCTCGTACGACCTGTAATGCATTTTCAAGTGTGGGTACAATTTTTTCCACTCCGGCAATTACGATGTGTGTCTTGGGCATCATGGTGACTGCACGGATGTTTCCTTCATTTTCAGTAAGAAATACACTACCCGTATCCGCTGCAATGGCATTCGCTCCGGAAATTCCCACATCCGCCTTAACTAAATAGTCCCGCAACCCTTTACGAGCTGCTACCACTAAGGCTTCATGGTTACACTCGAGTTGCTCACCAGCTTCTTCTGAAAATAATTCCGTTACTTTTTCGATTGGAATATGAATAGCAGGGGCAAGAGAATGGCTTGCTTCACAATGTGCCAACTGATTGATCCGGTCTCCTAAGTCTGTTTCAATGACACTTATCCCACGATCCTCTAGAAAATGCGCGATATTAATCTCCTTACCGGCATTCGATTTGGATTTAACAGCAATTCCTTGAGGAATAAGGTTAGCAATATAGTTTTGAGCCTCTTCTGTTGTTTCCGCTACAAAAACATGACACCCCTTACTTTCAAGTGACGTTTTAGCCAAGATAATCATATCTGATAAATGATCGATACTGTATTGCTTTATTGATCGCAATTGATCTGAGAGGTTCGGATAACTTTTAACCATTTGTCTCATGGCAGGACGAATCGCATCAAAGGCCTTAAATCGTCCTTTGCGGGATTCGGCGTCTTGGAGACCGGCAATTACTTTATTTCGTACAATTTTGTGACTATGATTCCCCATAACTACACCTCCAAATGGTTTACAGGTTGTACCAGTATTAAACTGCGAAAAATAAAAGCAGATTAGGGAAATACTTAGTGAATTCCTTTCGCCAACGCAATTCCTATCTCCAGCGCCTTACGGTTCAGCGGGATGAGATGATGTCGATATTCTGGTAGGACTTTCTTTAAAGCCCCAACCACAGATTCAAGGGCTACTGCGCCCGTCAACTCCACAAAGGCACCGAGAATAATCATATTGGCCACCCGAGAATTCTTCAGTTTCTCATTGGCAAGCTCTGTTGCAGGAATTTTCAAGACTCGAAGATCTTGACGCTTGGGTTCAATGTCAATGAATGAAGAATTAATGAGGAGCCACCCGCCTGGTTTGACATCTTTCTCAAACTTTTCTAGAGAAGGTCGGTTTAATACAATCAGCGTATCTGGTTCGGTAATAATGGGTGAACTCACCACTTCATCAGAAATCGTCACGGAACAATTAGCGGT
>DHWG01000200.1:8165-13158 GCA_002413075.1 Desulfosporosinus sp. UBA5188
AACATTAACCCTTCGCCTCCTCTAGCGATTTTTTCACGCCGAGCGGATACACAGGAATCATGTTATCTACCAACCATTTTAGAGCTTCCTTAGGGGTGTACCCCCAGTTTGTTGGACACGTTGATAAAACTTCGACTAACGTAAACCCCCGACCTGCCACTTGTAATTCGAAAGCAGTTTTAATCGCCTTCTTCGCTTTGGCGACCTCTTGAGGGTTGTGCACGGAGACCCGTGCAATATACACCGCACCTTCTATGGTTGCGAGCATTTCCGCCACCCGCAAGGGATAACCTTGGATTGCAGAATCTCTCCCTTTCGGAGACGTTGTGCTGACTTGTCCGAGCAGCGTGGTGGGGGCCATTTGTCCACCGGTCATGCCATATATCGCATTATTGACAAAAATCGTCGTTATATTCTCGCGTCTGGCAGCGGCATGCACAATCTCGGCAGCACCGATGGAAGCCAGATCACCATCACCTTGATACGTAAAGACTATCTTATCGGGATGGACTCGTTTAATTCCCGTGGCAACAGCAGGGGCCCTGCCATGAGCTGCTTCTTGCATATCAATATCAAAGTAGTTATAAGCAAGGACTGAACATCCTACCGGAGATACGCCAATGGTCTCTTCCTGCACGCCCAGTTCATCGAGAACTTCCGCAACAAGCCGATGGATGATCCCATGCGTACACCCTGGACAGTAATGAGTGTTAGTCGCTGTAAGGGATTTGGGTCGTTCAAACACTGTGTTCATTGCTTTCCTCCTTGCCGCTTTTGATCCAGCGTATGATTTCTTCCAGAACAGCTCGTGTGGTAGGAACCATGCCTCCGCAGCGTCCGTAGAAATGCACGGGAACTTTAAACTCCAGGTTATAACGAACGTCTTCCACAAGCTGCCCCATACTCATTTCCACAGTAAGTACATGGTTTGCATTTTTACAAGCTTCCTGAAGCGCTTCTTTCGGGAAGGGGAATAAGGTAATCGGACGAAATAATCCTGCCTTAATTCCTTGGGTTCTTGCTAAGTCCACGGCTGCTTTGGCAATTCTCGCAGAGGAACCATAGCCGACTAAGACCAGTTCCGCATCATCCGTTTTGTAGTTTTCCCACATGACTTCTTTAGCCATACGATCATATTTTCGTTGCAAGTGATGGTTATGTTTTTCAAGTTCTACCGGGTCAAGGAATAAGGAGTTGATCACATTCGGCTTACGCCCTTTAGCCCCTGTTGTCGCCCATGGTTTTTCCGCTAGGGTCACAGGCGTTTCTTCTGCGGGGAATTCTACACCTTCCATCATTTGTCCGAGTATACCATCCCCTAGGATCATCACGGGATTGCGATATTCATCCGCTAAATCAAACGCTTTCCCCATAAGATCGACCATTTCCTGAATGGTTGCTGGAGCCAGAACGAGCAGTTTATAGTCTCCATGCCCACCACCTTTGACGGACTGGAAGTAATCTGACTGAGCCGGTTGAATGCTACCAAGCCCCGGTCCTCCCCGCTGCATATTTACAATAACGCACGGGAGTTCCGCGCCTGCAATGTAGGTAATTCCTTCTTGTTTCAAACTGATTCCCGGGCTTGAGGAAGAGGTCATAACACGCGCTCCAGCCCCTGCTGCCCCGTAGACCATGTTAATGGCTGCGATTTCAGACTCTGCCTGGAGAAACACTCCTCCGACTTCTGGAAGGCGCTTAGAAAGGTATTGTGGAATTTCATTTTGCGGGGTAATGGGGTACCCGAAGAAATAACGACAGCCAGCGCGAACCGCCGCTTCCGCTAAGGCTTCATTTCCTTTCATAAGTACTTTGGTCATGACGTTTTCTCCTCCTTTCGCACCGTGATCACGACATCTGGACACATTCTGTAACAGAAGCCGCAGGAAATGCATTTTTCTTGCTCGACGACTGTGGCCGGATGAAAGCCCATCGCATTGAAATGATCTGCCATAATGACTATTTTCTTCGGACAGGCGTCTGTACAGAGTTCACACCCTTTACAGCGGTCTTCGTCGAATTCAACTTTCAGCATCTTTGTCCCTCCTTATTTCTTCTTTCACTTCCCAAGGGGGTAGAAAGGAATTTCTCACCTTCTGAACCTTGCTTTCTATTTCAGGAACCAGCTGATCTGCATAACCTTCCACAATGTCCGCATTCTACAGTGACGGCCAAAGCGTGGAGTTTCAATTGTCATATCCTTAAATCATGAGCTGATTAACATCTTCGTCGTTAATCAGCTCAGCGCCAACCATTGTAGGGGTCACATCTTTACCTAGCCATTCATTATGAAGGAGAATCAGTTATTCCGTCTTCTTCATAGCTTCTGTAATCATCGCAGCACTGACTGGGTATGGCATAAACCGCATAAAAGACGTTGGTGAGAGTGCCAAGTGCGCTATCTTACTTAATTCCTCGTCAGTAAGTTTCCTCTTAACTCCCAATTCTAGCAAGCTAGTCGGTAACCCAATTTTCCTATAAAAGCTTTTTACTCGTTCAATCTCTTCAGAAGGTTGTTTGTCAATATACAGTAAAGCGATAATCCCATAGGCAACTTTCATCCCATGCATCATTTGGTGTGTTTCCTTCACCGCCGTCAAGCCGTCATGCACACCATGAGCTGCACAGGCACGGGTATTTTGATTACCAAACCCACCAACAGCCCCAGCAGAGAGGAAAATAGTATCCGTGATTTGCTGAACAGCATAGGATGGAGTTTTTGCGTTCATATCCTTGATGGCAACTTCACTATATTCTGTTAGAGTTTCCAGGCAAATTCTCGCTGCAGCCAGACCTAATTTCGTAGGAACATGATCTTCATGCCCCCGTGCACATACAATTCCCTCATACCACTTTGCCAGAGTATCTCCAATACCGGAGAGCATATAAGAAACTGGGGAATCGGCGATAATATCCCCATCTACAAGGGTAAGAATTGAGTTCTGTGGATGCGAAATGAAGTCAATAAATACTCCGTCCGGAGTGTACATAACGGAAAGAGGTGTTACACAAGCGCAAGTACCCGCCACGGTTGGAATAGCCACATACGGTATTCCTAACTTTGCCGCCACAGCTTTGGCAGCGTCGATGGCTTTCCCACCTCCGACACCTACAATTAAATCCACCCCATGAGGCACGATCTTCTGCAGTCGATCCACTTCTTCATAGGACGATTCTCCTGCGAAAATAGCTACTTCATAGGCTATTTCGTATTCCTTCAAACTCGGTTCCAGAACCACACTGACCTTGCTCCAAGCAGTCTTTCCACCTACTATAAACAGATTTTTTCCGTACTTAATTAACCATTCTCCAGCCTTCTTCATAAGCCCTTGTTCCTGAACATAAGCATTGGTTGATGCCATTGAAATATGCATATAATCACTCCCTTTGTTAGATTAAACCAAATTCCTACTTAGTCTTTAAATCAGTCTCAAGGATTAATATTTTTGGTAAGATAAAATGGCTGCACAGCATGCAGCAAACAAGCCTAATCCGACTAAGAACATCAGACCACCTATATAACTACCGCTAACACTAATAAAAAAGCCTATTGTAACAGGCGCAAATGCCGATCCGCCGTTAGAAACACCATTCATCATACCTGCACCAGCTCCAATCGCCTTGCCAGGAACGATCTCTTGCACTAGTGCCCAAGCCGGCGCTATACCAAGCCCGATGGAAGCAATCCCCAAGGAAATTAGAATGGCCGCTGTCGTATTATCTGGGGCATAAGCACCAAAATAGATGCCAGCAGCAGCACCAAGCATGGAAATGACACCTAATGGAGCTCGTCGACCTATCTTATCCGATATATATCCGGATGCCAGCACGCTGGCCATGCCGAGAATGTAGGGTAATGAAGACCAAGCGCCCATGGCAGCCCAGGAAAATCCACGCGCTACTTTAAGGTAAGAAGGCAACCATGCCATTGTTCCCCAAAATATCGATGCCAGGCAGAGATAGTAAAGAGTTATTAACCAAAAATGATAATCGAAGATAAATACTTTCATATTTTCCCATACTGTAGCATGGCCTGCCTGAGCTTCAAGCTCTTTTTCGGCCTTTTGTCCTGCTTCAATCAGGTCACGTTCTGCCTGATTTGCCCCTTTATGCTGATGTGGATAGTCGGTTGTGAAGAACCACAGCAACATCAGCGGAATTAACCCGAAACCGACCAACATGAAAAAACTAGTTTGCCAGCTATAGTTGTGTATAACCCAAGTCAGAAAAGGCATGGCAATCGCCGGTCCAGCCATCAGCCCAACCACCCACACTGCATTTGCTTTACCTCGTTCATGCGGTGGAAACCAGTTTTTAACGTATTTGCTTTGCATCGGCCAGTGCATACCTTCGCCGATCCCCAGAATTACCCTTGCTGCCAACATAATGGTAAAGCTTTGGGCGATACCGCCGAGGAACAGCGAGCCACCCCAAAGAAGGATAGATAAAGACATCGCTTTCCGTGGACCTAAATAGTCGCCAAGTGGGCTAAGAATGACGTTGGAAAACCCATAAGCCATCAAGAAAAATGTCATGAGCAAACCCATTTGTATCGGTTGACCTTTAATGCCCATGTCGGAAAGAAACACATTGTCCGCCAAGAGAACGGAAACATTTACCCGATCTAGATAAGCAATCAGTAAGGTAACTAATAAAATCAGGACAAGAATAAACCTCTGTCTGGTGGGTTTTAATTCGACACTGTTTGGATCCAATACAGTAGCATTATTCTTACTCTCCATGAATTTGAACCTCCCATTTTCAAGAATTATTGCACTTCTTTTGAACACGATATTACGTCGCACTCATCACCACCACCCTAAAACTCAGACATGAACGCTTTCTGGTGTTACCGCCATTATTGAGATTTCCAGCGGGCATCGCCGATATTTTGAGATATTATAATATATAATTTTGCGAAGTGAGTCCCCGTGGTTCCCTAATAATTCAAATCCCTCCATGCAATCCCTCTATTCCCGGCACCACTTAAGCC
>DHWG01000054.1:0-31954 GCA_002413075.1 Desulfosporosinus sp. UBA5188
AACATTATGAAATTGACTCAATTGAAAGAATTATTAAGGAACATTTTGTCTAAATTTAATCAATGAATAAGACGGAAAAATGAGTCGAACACAACAGGGAAATTATCTTAGATATAGAGAGGGAGATTATTATGAGTCAAGCCCTTATAGAAGACGTCGCAAAATTGCCCAAATTGTTTCAAGCCTTTTGGGAGCGAATTGCTCGTTTTATCCCAAGTGAGCGTCTCTTTTGTGACCCGTTGTACACCTTGGCTTATGGAATTGATGCGAGCTTTTATCGCTTAATCCCTAAAATTATCATAAAAGCTCGTACCCCTGAAGAGATAACACAAATACTAAAAGCTTCCCAAGAATATAAAGTTCCTGTAACCTTTCGAACGGCTGGTACTAGCCTTTCAGGACAGGCCGTAACGGACTCTGTCCTTGTTGTATTACAAGGAGCGTGGCGAGGTCATTCAATTCTGGACAGCGGAGAAAAGATCGTCTTAGAACCAGGAATTATTGGGGCTGAGGCAAATCGCTTTTTGGCGGGATATGCTCGAAAAATTGGACCAGACCCAGCCTCCATAGATCACGCAATGATCGGGGGGATAGCTGCCAACAATGCGGGGGGGATGTGTTGCGGAACCGCCGATAACAGTTATAAAACCGTGGCGGAAATGAAAATTATCTTCGGCGATGGAACGTTTTTAAATACAGGGGACACGGTTTCTTGCTCGGAATTTGTCACCACGCATTCACAATGGGTTGATGAGCTTAAAAAAATTAGAGATGAGATTATGGCTGATCAGGAGTTAGCAGCCTTGATACTCCATAAATATAAGATTAAAAATACGACAGGCTATAGTCTCAATGCCTTTGTAGATTTCGAAGACCCCATCAACATTATTAAGCACCTTATGATTGGGTCAGAGGGGACATTGGGCTTTATTTCTGAGATCACATATCATACAGTGATCGAGCATGCCCATAAGGCTTCAGCGTTGATTATCTATCCAGATATGGAACAAGCTTGCTTAGCCGTTCAGGAATTGGATCGAGAAACCGTTTCAGCGGCCGAGTTAATGGATAGAATATCTTTGAAGACCATGGAAGAAAAGCCTGGCATGCCTGATTATTTAAAAACCCTTTCTCCGACCGCCACGGCACTGCTTGTAGAGGTCCGCGGTATTGATCCCGAATCACTGGGACAAAAGATAAAGCAAGTGGAAGAGCTGCTCAAAGAAATTCCTACCGTAATGCCCATCTATTTTACAGCCGTGAAAGCAGAGTATGAGAATCTCTGGAACATTAGGAAAGGCATTTTTCCAGCAGTGGGGGCGATTAGAGTTTTGGGAACGGGCGTTGTCATTGAAGATGTGGCTTTTCCTAAAGAAAATTTAGCCGAGGCGACATTAGCGCTTAGAGAAATTCTGGATAAATACGCCTATCCAGAGGCCATCATCTACGGTCATGCCTTAGATGGAAATCTTCATTTTATTTTCACTCAAGACTTTAGCCGTCCTGAGAATTTACAGCGGTATGAAAGCTTGACGTTGGATGTCACGGATCTCGTCGTGACACGCTTTGGTGGGTCCTTGAAGGCGGAGCATGGCACAGGCCGCAATATGGCGCCCTTCGTTGAACGTGAATGGGGGAAAAAAGCCTATGTTTTAATGAAACGACTTAAGGCGAACTTCGATCAGGAAAACCTCCTGAATCCAGGCGTGATTATGAACGACAATCCCCATGTTTATTTAGAAAACTTAAAGAATATGCCTCAGGCTCACGAAATTATTGATCGTTGTACCAACTGTGGTTTCTGTCAAAATATCTGCACTTCTAAAAATCTCACGTTTACGCCACGACAACGAATTGTGATTCAACGGGAAATTCATGAATTGCGAAGATCAGGGCAAGATCAAGAACTCTTAGCCCGTCTGGAGAAAGATTTTGATTATCCAGGAAATCAAACGTGTGCCGTGGATGGCTTATGCGCTACGACCTGTCCTTTGGCAATTAACACGGGCGATTATATTAAAGTCTATCGTTCTCAATTAGTGACGCCTACGACCCGCTGGATTGCAGAAAGTATTGCGAGTCATATGACAGGAGTGACCGGAATTCTGCGTTTTGGATTAGGCGCTGTCAACGGGGTACATGGTGTATTAGGTACTAAGGTGATGGTCGGACTAACACAAGGAGCCAGAAAAATTACTAGAAATGCGATTCCGCTTTGGAACCCTTGGATGCCAAAAGGCGGAACAGTTCCAACCATGAGGAAAGATGAAAACAGACTGAACAAATCCAAGACCTCTAAGGGATCATCTCCATTAAAAGTCGTCTATTTCCCCAGCTGTATTAGCCGTTCGATGGGCGTAGCAAAAAATGATCTTGATCAGAGGGCTTTAAGTGAGGCCATGCTTTCTGTTTTGGCAAAGGCAGGTTATGAGGTGATTATCCCGGCCAAGATGAATGAGCTTTGTTGTGGAATGCCTTGGGAGAGTAAGGGCTTTTTCGAAACAGCCGACAAAAAGAGTTCTGAACTTGAGAAGGTGTTATTCGCGGCAAGCGAAGGGGGTAAGTATCCCATCTTGTGTGATACAAGTCCGTGTTTGTATCGGATGAAGCGGGTGATGGATTCCTTAAAGCTCTATGAACCCGTCGAATTTATTCACGATTTTTTACTAGATCGTCTCATCTTCAATCAAACACCTGAAACCGTTGCAGTTCATGTAACTTGCACCTCACTTAAGATGAAGTTATCCAATAAGTTCTACACAGTTGCACACGCGTGCGCAGAAAACGTTGTTATGCCAAAGGATGTTCAATGTTGCGGTTTTGCAGGAGACCGTGGATTCACAGTGCCGGAATTAAACAATTCAGCCTTAGCAACGCTCAAGGATTCTCTACCAAGAGACTGCATGGCAGGGTACTCAAACAGTCGAACGTGCGAAATCGGACTTTCTCTGCATAGTGGTATTAGCTATCAGTCGATTGTTTACTTGGTCGACAAGTGCACGAAATCTTAAGGATTCGTTTGCTCGTGTTATTATTTAACCATGGATATCAGACCGAAAAAAGGGATTTGTCTGTGTTTCATTGAATATATAAGGATCTGTATTAGTGAACAGGTTATGTCATAAAATACTTTGCAATGATTAACATGTGATATCTAATTAAGTAAACAGGAAGAAGGCGCATATTTTGCTAGAAATCGAGAAACCGAGAATCGAGTGTATTGACCGTTCTGAAGACAACTGCTATGCCAAGTTCATCGTAGAGCCTCTTGAAAGGGGATATGGGATTACCTTGGGTAATTCTCTAAGGCGCATCCTGTTATCTTCTCTTCCAGGATCAGCGGTGACATCGGTCAAGATAGACGGGGTACAACCTGGATCTCTAGAGATACCAGGGGTACTGGAGGACGTTAATGATATTATATTGGATCTGAAATCTCTTGTTCTTCAAGGCTACACGGATGAACCACGGATTATTCGTGTAGAGGCTGAAAGCGCAGGGGTTGTTACAGCGGGAGATATCATATGCGACCCAGACATTGAGATTCTGAATCCTGAATTGAAGATTGCCACCTTAGAGAAGGGTGGGCGACTGTTCATGGAGATGACGGTAGAACGGGGCAGTGGTTACGTTTCTTCAGATAAAAATAAGGTGCCAGATGATGTCAGCGGAGCGATTCCCATTGACTCCATTTTTGCTCCAATTTATAAGGTGAACTATGAGGTAGGAGCAACACGCGTGGGTCAAATCACAGACTATGACAAGTTAACCCTCGAAGTATGGTCAAATGGCAGTATCACGCCTGAAAAAGCGACCAGTGAAGCCGCTAGAATCATGCATGATCATCTGATTCTTTTCATGGGACTCACAGATCAACTCGATGATGTTGAGGTTATCGTGGAAAAAGAGGAAGAACCAAAGGCCAAAGTTCTAGATATGGGAATTGAGGATCTTAATCTGTCTGTTCGCGCCTATAATGGTCTGAAACGGGCAGGCGTCAACACTTTGGAGGATTTGACGCAAAAGACCGAAGAAGACATGAGCAAAATGCGTAACCTTGGAAGCAAGTCGTTAGAAGAGGTAGAATTTAAACTTAAAGAATTTGGATTATCGTTCCGGCCAGATGACGAGTAACTCAGCGCCTTGATTCACTCCAAGTTGTCAGGTTAATACATAAATAGGGTTAGCGCAGAAATTGCTCTAACCCTATTTATATACTTTGAAAATGATGCAAAGAGTAACATTGAAGGCTGTCATTAGCCGACAAAATACATAATTACCATGAAGGGGAGAATCGATAGACCTATGGATTTTTCACATAAAGAACAACTATGTCAACTGGAACTACGTTTGTTACAGCCGGAAGTGCGTAGGTCTGCAGAGGACATTGCGTGGCTGCTGGGGGATAATTTCGTTGAATTCGGAAGCTCGGGGCGTATTTTCTGCAAACAGCAGGTTGTCGAAGGATTACCCCAAGAGCCTTCAGTTAGAATGATATTACAGGATTTTCACGCAACAACGTTAGCACCAGACGTGGTGTTAACTAATTTCCGTGTAGTAAAGCACCGTGATCCTGGTGCAGAAAACGTGCATTCGTTACGAAGTTCAATATGGAAGTTTATCGATGGAAGATGGCAAATGATCTTTCATCAGGGTACACCAACAACTGACATTTATTAGCCTTATTAGGGCAAAAAGGTTATAATATTGAAAAAATGGCCACAAAAACAAAATTTTCCGGTTAAAAATAATCCAATTAACAAATAAATTCTAACGGTGCCCTAGGCACTAGGGTAACAGGGAGTAGGAGGAAAAGATGGCGGATTTATCTATGGCTCATGAGGTGGCACTTAAAAAGTTTCGCGCTTGCACCTTAGCGGATATGGCCCGTTGCTCAGGTTATCCGATCGATGGAAAGGCATTAGCTATTAATTTCTTAGGTGCGCATTACAAGGTTGAATATCCCAGTGGAAACTTTGTACCGGTTGCAAATACAGACGGTGAATTACCTCAAGCGACTCAGATATTAATTCTTCACTATCTATCAAATCCTACAGAGGTCGTAGATACTGGAAAACTTATTTCGTATAAAGAACTACCTGGTGGAGCCATTTATATTAAACCGTTTAGTGGCCGGTCCATTGATCCGATGGTGAGAATTTTCGGCTCTAATCCGGATAGACTTCTTGAAGTCGCGACAAGTTTAGGGGGTCAGTCCAATGGCCTTGGTGACGTAGGCGTCACATTACGGGTTTTTCCACGTATTCCTGTGACTTTGGTTCTATGGAGAGCGGATGATGAATTCCCAGCTTCGGGGAATATCTTGTTTGACGCCTCTGCAGCGGCCATCCTACCGACGGAGGATTATGCTGTACTTGCTAGTGGTGTTGTTTTTGGGTTGAAAAAAATTATGGGGAAAGTGTCTTAGCACTAAGTCCGGATCGTGAAATAATTGGATGGGTCATGTTCATATGAACACGAATCTTTTGTCGTCTTTAGAAAACTTTGTTCTCAGTAGAACAGAGTTTTCTTTATGTCGTAATTCTTTAAGGTCGTGTCTGCATTAATACATCCTTGGATGTCCAAACTAAGACAAGGAGGAATGTCAAATGCATACACTTTGGAAGGGATCCATCAGTTTTGGATTGGTCAATGTTCCAGTAAAAATGCACGCAGCCACCGAATCTCAAGAATTCCAATTTAATTATCTCCATAAAACCTGCCAGAGCCGAATTCGTTCGATCAAGAAATGTCCCTCATGCGAGCTGGAGGTTAGTACGGCAGATTTAGTCAAGGGCTATGAATACGAAAAGGATCGGTACGTTGTTTTAAACGATGAAGACCTCGCGTCTTTGGAACAACCTATGAGCCGATCCATTGATATTCTCGATTTTATTGATTTAAAAGAAATCGACCCAATATATTATCAAAAGTCATATTATCTGTCCCCGGAAGAAACGGCCCAGAAGGCTTATCGTTTACTTTGTCAGGCGATGGAGGAAAGTGGCAAAGTTGCCTTAGCACGGGTTACGATGCGCTCAAAACAGCACTTGGCCTGTCTGCGTGTTTTTGAAGAAGGCCTTGTGATGGAAACGATGTATTATCCCAAGGAAATTCGCCATATGGATGCAGTTGGGGAGCGTGTCGTTCCGACGGAGGCAGAATTGAGCATGGCTCGTCAACTCATTGATAACTTAGCCCGTCCGTTTGAGCCAGAGAAATACCATGATGAGTTACGTGAACAATTGGCCCTCTTGATCGAAAGCAAAGTAGCCGGTGAAAACATCAAGGTTAAAGCGCCAGCAAAGGGTAGGAAAGTGGTCGATCTCATGGACGCTCTACGGGCAAGTATTGCCCTAACAGAAAAAGAAAAAGGTCACGTAAAAGATAAAGGCAAACCAAAATCCAGCTTGACGCCTCGCAAAAAAACTGTCAAAAGTGCGAAGGAAGCATAGCGATGGCTGAAGTGCAATTTCCTGTCAAGGTTATGGAACCAGTGCGTGTTGAGGCACTACCCGTGGGGGATTATCTTTATCAGGTGAAATGGGATGGAATGCGCTGGATTACCTATAAATCTTCACGGGGCATGCAATTTCAGACAAAGGCGCAGAAAGTATTCACGACGCGTTTTCCAGAGCTGGATCACAGTATGAACTGGTTACCGATGGAGAGTATGATTGATGGAGAGGTGGTCGTCTTGAAAGAGGGTGCCCCTCATTTTCCGTCTCTACTACGGAGGATACACAGCCATTCCCACAAGATACCAGAGCTGGAGGTGGAATATATCATTTTTGATGTCCTCTTTTGGGAGGGGCAAGACTGGCGTAATAAGCCCTTGAGTGAGCGTCTGGAATTATTGGAACAAAGAATGCCAGCTTCTGAGCGTTGTCATAGAATCGAAACGTTCTCCAATGGTGCAAAGCTCTGGCACGGGATTGAGCAGCTTGGTTTAGAAGGCCTGGTGGCTAAAGAACCCAAAAGTTTGTATCGTGGAGGGATAAACGCCTCGTGGTTAAAGATTAAAAAAGCGCAAGAACAGACCTTTTTAGTGGGGGGCATGAAATTCAAAGGGAACTCTCTTCAAGCTGTTTGTTTAGGAATGGCGATGAATACACAATTTGTCTACGTAGGATCTGTTTCCAATGGAGTAGCAAGTATTCTTAAAAATGAAAGTGTTTTAAAGCTTAGTGAGCGGTCATCAAGTCCATTTGAAGGGATCGGGCCAAAACCTAGTCGCGGAGAAACCATTCGGTGGGTCGAGCCCACACTACCGCTTAAGACACGGTTTTTAGAATGGACGGAGGGAGGTAAATTACGTCATGCCCAGATTATCGTCTAAGATGGATCAGACCACTGCCATTATTGTGGAGGGTAAGACGCTTTTAATAAGCCACCTAAATAAGATCTATTTTCCAGAGCAGGGAATAACCAAAGGAGAATTAATCCAATATTATACAAAGATGGCTCCCTTAATCCTACCGCATGTGAGCTATAGCCCTTTTGTGATGGTTCGCTTTCCGGATGGAATCTACGGAGACTCTTTCTACCAAAAAGAGTGTCCTCCCCAGGCACCGCAGTGGGTCACTCGATATATTGATCCTCATTCCAAACATGGTTTGACCTATCTGGTCTGTGATCAACGACCGACGCTTGTGTATCTAACCAATCTAGGGTGTATCGAGATGCACACTTGGGCATCGAGTGTCCTAAAGCCCGACTACCCGGGCTGGGCTATTTTTGATCTTGATCCGGATCCGCCCTCAGGCGTCCAAGAAGCGCTAGAAGTTGCTTTATGGTTGGGAGAAATTCTACTAGAGCTAAAAATGAAGTTTCTCGTCAAAACCTCTGGATCAACCGGAGTTCATATCTTATTACCCTTAGACGACAGGTTTACTTATGCTGAGGTTCAAAAAGGCATTGAGGGGCTATGTCGTTTTCTAGTAACTCAACGGCCGGAATCGTGTACATGTGAGCGAAGTGTTAAAAATCGTCAAGGAAAAGTTTATCTTGATTATCTCCAAAATGGCAGAGGCAGAACTATGGCGGGTATTTACAGTGTTCGACCAACACCATTAGGACATATTTCTACCCCTCTTCTTTGGGAAGAAGTGGTGAACGGTATTAACCCGGACGATTTTCACTTGCGCTCTTTTGATAAAAGGATAAAAAAAGTCGGAGATCTAAGTAAAATGATGAACCATAAGAATGATTTTTCACCAATTCTACATTATTTTACAAAATAAACTAAAATACATTAATTTTCTTCGCAGGAGAAGCGCCCTTATGTCCAGAAAGAGAAGGCAAAGGAAGGGGGGCGCATTGAGATGGAACAGGAAAAGCTCGTTCGAGCGGCCTTACGCACCATTAAAGGTGTTGGAAGCCAACATCTACGTCAGCTTATTGCTTACTTCGGAAGTGCTGTAAAAGCTTGGGAGGCTCCTAAAAGTAGATTTCTACATATTTCAGATCAGGGACCATGGATAGGGGAGATGTTACTTGCTAGAAATACCCTTGATCCTAAGGCGGTCGGAGAAGCCTTGAACCAACAAGGAATCCGCATCATTACACCGGATGAACCTGATTACCCCGCCTTACTAGCTGAGCTGGCGGATGCTCCTCCACTTCTATATTATCGAGGGCAATTACGTGGGCAAGCAGAAGTTCTAGCGGTCGTCGGTGCACGCCAAGCAACCGCTTATGGAAAGGCTGCAGCACGGGTGTTGGCTCGTGACGCTGCAGTTAAGGGAATTGTCATTGCCAGCGGTCTTGCGCGCGGAATTGATACAGCTGCCCATCAAGGAACGATTGAGAGCGGCGGAGTGACTTGGGCTTTTCTGGGATGCGGACTGGACCGTATTTATCCCCTGGAAAACCAGCGTCTCGCCAAGGATATTTTGGAGAATGGTGGTGCCTTAGTGAGTGAATTTACACCGGGTACACCACCTCTATCGGGTAATTTCCCAGCGCGAAACCGCTTAATCAGTGGGTGTTCTCGTGGCGTTCTGGTCGTGGAGGCAGCGGAAAGAAGCGGTGCTCTAATCACGGTAGATTTCGCGTTGGAACAAGGGCGAGAAGTCTTTGCAGTACCTGGGCCCATTTTCAGTCCCATGAGCAGAGGCACTCATAATTTACTGCGTCAAGGCGCAAAAATTGTGGAGGGGATCGAAGACATATGGAATGAAGTGCCTGCATGGTCGAATAATGTGGGAAATGTTTCGGGGAATACCAAAATTTTGCGTGAGGAAAAGGAGCTTCCAGTGGGAAAGGATATTGAGTCAATTCTTCAGCAGTTAAGTGATATTCCTCTGCATATTGATCATATTACAGTTCACTCGACGCTTTCTGTATCTAGTATTTCATTGGCCTTATTGGAACTACAATTGGGCGGAATCGTGCTCCAATTACCTGGGCAACATTATGTATTAGCGCGTGAGTGCTAGACATACTATGAAAAAGGCGTTAAGATAGGGCTTAAGTTTTACCAACGATTACCTGAACTACTTAGAAGCTTCCAATGTGGCGATAAATGTTAAGAGAAACGAATAAATGATGTAACTCTGGAATCATGAAGAGTTTCTTTAAGCTTGATTGAGGTGAAAAAAATTATGGCAACTAAAACGCTTGTTATTGTAGAGTCACCCGCCAAGGCCAAGTCAATCAGCAAATTCTTGGGAAGCCGTTATACGGTCAAAGCCTCCATGGGACATTTGCGAGACTTACCTAAGAGCCAATTAGGTGTGGACTTAGAACACAACTTCGAACCCAAATATATTGCCATACGTGGCCGGGGCGATTTGATTAAGGAATTACGTGTCGCCGCTAAAGGGGCCGATAAAATTTTTCTGGCCTCTGACCCTGACCGTGAAGGAGAAGCGATTGCGTGGCATCTTTCACATTTATTAGGTCTTGACCTAACCAATAAAAATCGCATTGAATTTCACGAAATTACCAAGACCGCCATTCAGGCAGCCTTGAAGAATCCACGTCAGATTGATTTGAATCGGGTGGATGCCCAACAAGCCCGCCGAGTCTTGGATCGCTTAGTTGGTTATCAGTTAAGTCCTCTGCTCTGGCGCAAAATCAAGAAAGGGTTAAGTGCAGGCCGAGTTCAATCCGTGGCAGTTCGCATCGTAGACGATCGAGAAGAAAAAATCAAGGCTTTTGTTTCGGAAGAGTATTGGAGCCTAACAGCCGATCTTAAAGCTGCCGGAGGCAAATTTCTAGCGAAGCTCTTAAAAAAAGCTGGACAAAAGGTTTCCATCGCCTCAAAACCGGAAATGGAAGCAGTGCTGGCCGATTTAGAGGGGAAAGAGTTTCAAGTTTCCGATGTTCGCACGAAAGAGAAGAAAAAGCTGCCTGCTCCGCCCTTTATAACGAGCAGTTTGCAACAAGAAGCCCATCGGAAATTAGGTTTCTCGCCGAAACGTACCATGATGTTATCTCAGCAATTGTATGAGGGCCTTGATCTGGGTAAAGTTGAAGGAACTGTGGGTTTAATCACGTATATGCGTACAGATTCTGTCAAGATCTCCGAAATTGCCCAAGCCGAGGCGAAGGAATGGATTCTATCGCACTATGGAAACGATTACTATCCACCTGAACCACGCCAGTTCGCGAATAAAGGCCGTGCTCAGGAGGCCCATGAAGCTATCCGTCCGACGATTGCTTTGCGTACACCGGATTTGCTGAAGGGGATTTTATCACGAGATCAGTTGCGCTTATACCGCTTGATCTGGGAGCGCTTTATTGCGAGTCAGATGAGCGTGGCCATTATGGATACTTTAGCGGTCGATGTTCTAGTTGAAGATTATTTATTTCGAGCGAATGCGTCAACCGTTCGTTTCCCTGGATTTTTGGCGGTTTATGAAGAAGGTAAAGACGAAGAGGATCTAGTGGATGAATTACAAAGCTCATTGACCCTTACCGTCGCGCCTGGAGAAAAACTAAACCTTGTTAAACTCGAAGACAAACAACATTTCACGGAACCACCGGCACGTTTCACAGAGGCCTCTCTCGTTCGCAAGATGGAAGAGGAAGGGATCGGGAGACCAAGTACTTACGCACCAACGATTGAAACGATTCAAACACGAGGGTATGTTGTTAAAGAAGAAAAACAACTGCATCCTACGGAACTTGGAGAGATCGTTATTACCTTACTAAAAGAATATTTCCCGGATATTTTAAATCTGGAGTTTACCGCAAATTTGGAGGGGAAGCTCGATCTTGTGGAAGAAGGACGTGCTCCTTGGAAGTCCGTCGTTGAAGATTATTATACGCCCTTCTCCGTGACTTTAGCGGAGGCTGAAGAGAAGATTGGGAAAGTTAAAATAGAGGATGTTGTGTCCGAAGAATTGTGTGAACTATGTGGGCGAAATCTGGTCATTAAAATGGGGCGTTACGGTAAATTTCTGGCCTGCCCAGGTTTTCCAGAGTGCCGAAATACAAAACCACTCTTTGAAGAAGTGGGCATAAATTGCCCAAAATGCACCAAACCCCTTGTAGTTCGTCGCTCCAAGAAAGGGCGTAAGTTTTACGGCTGTAGTGGCTATCCAGAGTGTGATTTTGTGTCCTGGGAAATGCCAGCACCTGAACCATGTCCGGAGTGCCAGCAGTTGATGGTGATTAAAACTTCTAAAAAAGAGAAAAAATATGTTTGCACGAACCCGGAATGCCGTTTTACAAAAGTGATCGAAGAGGCCTGAATTTCAATTCAACAGGTCTATGGGGATAAGGAGAGTATGGATACATGCAGCATATTACCATTATCGGAGCAGGTCTCGCAGGTTCCGAGGCTGCCTGGCAACTCGCCGAACGTGGTGTAACGGTCGATTTATATGAAATGCGACCGACTAAAACGACACCAGCACATCATACGGGCCAATTTGCAGAGCTTGTTTGTAGTAACTCGCTTCGAGGGGCTGGTTTAGAAAACGCGGTGGGGCTATTGAAAGAAGAAATGCGCCGCGTAGGGTCCCTCATCATGAGTGCGGCTGATCATAACTCAGTTCCCGCTGGCGGCGCTTTAGCCGTCGACCGGGAACTTTTTTCGAGTGAAGTAACAAAACGGTTGGAAGACCATCCCCAGGTATGTATTCATAGGGGAGAAGTACAGAAAATTCCGCAAGAGGGCATCACCATTGTGGCAACGGGTCCGTTGACCTCCGATGATTTAGCGGAAGATATCTTGAGGTTTACGGGAGAGGAAGCACTCTCCTTTTACGACGCAGCAGCCCCAATCGTTACGCTCGAATCTATAGATCTTAGCAAGGCCTTTTGGGCCTCACGGTATGACAAGGGCGATGCGGACTACTTGAACTGTCCAATGACTAAGGACGAGTATGACTTGTTCCATCAGGCCTTAGTACAGGCAGAGTCGGCAGAAGTTGAGGGATTTGAAGAAGGAAATGTTTTTGAAGGCTGTCTGCCTGTCGAAGTCATGGCCAAGCGTGGTCCCCAGACTCTGACCTTTGGTCCCTTAAAACCTGTTGGCTTGCTGGATCCAAGAACCGGGCTAAAGTCCTATGCCGTAGTACAGCTGCGTAAGGAAAATAAAGCAGGGTCACTTTTTAATTTAGTAGGGTTTCAGACGCATTTGAAATGGGGAGAACAAAAAAGAGTTTTTTCGTTGATCCCTGGTTTAGAAAATGCCGAATTTGTGCGTTATGGTGTGATGCACCGCAATACGTTTCTCAATGCCCCTAAAGTCCTCAAGGCTGACTTCAGTTTAAAGATCAAACCGGAGTGCTTCTTCGCGGGTCAAATAACAGGGGTCGAAGGATATATTGAATCTGCTGCCAGCGGGCTTCTGGCGGGCCTTAATGCTTGGAGATGCCTTAACCACATGTCCCCACTTGTCTTCCCGCCCGTCACGACATTAGGCGCTCTGGCACGTCATTTAGAAATGTCGACCAGTGAAAACTTTCAACCGATGAATATTAACTTTGGTTTGCTTCCTCCCTTAGCTGAGCGGATACGAAATAAACGTGAGAGAAACTCCCGAATTTCTGAACGGGCGTTGGAGACGCTCAGTGAGTTTTGTGCGTGGGAGGATTTGGGGAGGTAGCGACAGTTGCTCGTAGATGAGGCGTTAAGTTTATTCTCGGGTCATCAACAGGCTCAGAACCGTTCTGAACTTACGGTCGGTGCTTATCAAACGGATCTCGTTCAGTTTTTTAGGTTCGCAGCTCACGAACAGGGTGTCGATGTGGAAACACTGACAGTGGATTTGATCGATGTTTATATTGTTCGTGGTTTTCTAGGTGTGTTGGCAGACCACGGCTTGATGAGAAAAAGTATGGCTCGTAAACTTGCCGTTCTACGGACGTTCTTCAAGTTTTTATGTCGTAAAGAAATACTCCAAATTAATCCAGTGCAGCGGGTAGCTAGTCCTAAACTTGGACGAAGGCTCCCGGATTTTCTATATTTGGAACAGATGGAGGCGTTACTTAAGGCTTCAGATTGTACAACTCTCTTGGGTTCTCGAGATCAAGTTATTATCGAGTTGCTCTATGGGTCTGGGCTGAGGGTCAGTGAATTAGTCGGCTTAGACGTGGAGAATCTTGATTTAGAGAGCGGACTGACTCGAGTCCTAGGGAAGGGGAGCAAGGAGCGGGTGGTTCCGATCACGAATCACGCGATCCAGGCCATCAAGGGATATCTGGGGATCCGGAAAGATAATACGAAAATTCTGCTGCTCAATTACCAAGGGACACGGTTATCGGCCAGGTCTGTCCGACGGATTCTGGACAAAATGGTCGCCAAGCTTAGTTTGGTACAACATGTCAGTCCCCATATGCTTCGCCATTCCTTTGCGACACATATGTTGGATGGTGGCGCGGATTTAAGAAGTGTTCAAGAGTTATTGGGGCATCAAAAGCTTTCCTCTACCCAAATATATACGCATCTAACCCGTGAACGTCTTAAAACGGTCTATGATCAGGCTCATCCCAGAGCAAAAGACCCCCAAAAGCCACAGATAAAGTGAATTATCACGAAAAGTCGCAAATTGCCTACAATTTACTTGACACACAAAAAATCTCCTTGTAAACTTTATTAAAGGAGGTGTTAGTCATGTTTCATGCAACGACCATTGTCGCAGTGAAGAAAGGTGACCATGTAGCCATAGCCGGTGATGGTCAAGTAACTTTTGGGCAGGCAACCGTGATGAAACATAAAGCGCGGAAAGTACGTCGTTTATTCAATGGAAAAGTGATTGCAGGGTTTGCGGGTTCCGTAGCGGATGCGTTTACGCTTTTTGATAAGTTTGAGCAAAAACTTGAAGAGTATCATGGGAATCTGCAACGTGCGGCTGTAGAGCTAGCGAAGGAATGGCGGACAGACAAAATGCTGCGCAACCTTGAAGCCCTTCTTTTAGTGGCAGATACCCAAAATATCTTGATAATATCCGGTTCGGGTGAAGTCATTGAACCGGACGATGGAATTGCCGCCATAGGATCCGGTGGAAACTATGCGTTGGCAGCAGCTCGCGCTTTAGTAAAACATACAGATTTGTCGACGTCAGACATCGTACGAGAAGCAATGCTTGTGGCTGCTTCGATTTGCGTTTATACGAATGAGCAAATAAATGTGGAAGAGTTATAGGGGGTGAAACTATGGATAGCTTGACACCTCGAGAAATTGTCCGCGAATTGGACCTGTTTATTGTCGGTCAAGATGCGGCAAAACGAGCTGTTGCGGTTGCATTGCGTAATCGCTATCGGCGTTCTTGTTTGTCAGAGCAATTACAAGAAGAAATTATACCCAAAAATATCTTAATGATTGGCCCAACAGGCGTTGGGAAGACAGAGATTGCCCGGCGCTTGGCCAAGCTCGTTCGTGCTCCATTTATTAAGATCGAAGCGACGAAATTCACAGAAGTTGGGTATGTCGGTCGAGATGTGGAAGCCATTATCCGTGATTTAGTCGAGATAGCGTTACGTATGGTGAAGGTGGAGCGCGCAGCTAAGGTGCAAGTTCAGGCAGCCATTAATGCAGAAGAACGTTTAATTGAACTGTTAGTGCCAGCAAAACGCTCCGAGAGTACAGCGAATAACCCCTTTCAGATGCTATTCGGTCAAGCACCCGATACCGAGAAAGACCTTGACCTAACCCCTGAAATGGAAAAAGAACGTAAATTAGTCGCCGACCATTTGCAACGTGGGGATCTTGAAGAGAAGATCGTTGAAATCTCAGTGGAAGAAACGACGCCACTTTCCGATATGTTGGGCGGAAATATGGAAATGGGTATGAATATTCAGGATATGATGTCAGGGATGCTCCCTAAACGGCACAAGAAGAGAAACGTAACGGTTCGCGAAGCACGCAAGATTTTGGTTAATGAAGAGACACAAAATTTGATTGATCAAGACGAAGCCGTTCAAGAGGCCATTCGAAGAACAGAACATGAGGGAATCGTTTTCTTGGACGAAATCGATAAAATCGCGGGTCGTGATGGCGCTGGTGGTCCAGACGTTTCCAGGGGAGGCGTACAACGAGACATTCTCCCGATCGTCGAAGGATCGACCGTCGTCACGAAATACGGCCCCGTTAAAACTGATCACATCCTGTTTATCGCTGCTGGTGCCTTTCACCTCAGTAAACCGTCTGATCTTATTCCGGAGCTGCAGGGAAGATTCCCGATTCGTGTGGAACTGCAATCGTTAAGCGTCGCTGATTTCAAACGCATTCTTACAGAGCCCCAATCATCGTTGATTAAACAATATAGCGCTTTATTGGGAGCCGAAGGAATAAACGTTGATTTTACAGAGAATGCTATTGATGAATTAGCTGAGGTGGCCTACAAAGTAAATGCGAGCACAGAAAATATTGGGGCTCGGCGGCTCCACACAATTGTCGAGAAAGTACTCGAAGAATTGTCTTTCGAAGCGTCCGAACTTCCCGAGGACTACACCGTGACAATTAATCGAGAATATGTTCAAAAACGTTTGGGCGATGTCGTACAGAATCAAGATTTAGCACGCTATATTCTGTAGATTTAATAAGCAACTGACCATAAGTCAGCAATTTCTGTAACTATAAGGAGGATATACCATGAAAACAACGTTATTAGAAAAAACAAGAACCGTTAATAAACTGATTCAACGGGCTGCTGGGAATCCAGTTGATTTTGAGGAGATGGCTAAGGTTCTTAGTCAAGCGGTGATTGCCAATATTTATATTGTCGGTCGACGAGGGAAAATTCTGGGCTATAGTTTTATGAAACAATTTGAATGCGGAACTATGGAAGACATAGTCGTTCATTCTGAACGTTTCCCAGAAAGTTATAATGAAGGTCTAATGAGAGTTGGCGAGACAAAAACTAACACAGCTCAGGTTGCGAATGGCTGCGTATTTAATGGTAATGAACCTTGTCATTTCACCAATAAACTCACCACCATCGTTCCGATCTTAGGTGGAGGCGAACGGGTTGGGACACTTGTGTTGGCGAAATATGATGAAGAATTTGAAGAGGAAGATCTAGTACTCGCGGAATATGGTGCGACGGTTGTAGGTATGGAGATTTTACGAGTCAAGGCAGAACGCGCAGAAGAAGAGGCGCGTAAGAAAGCGGCAGTTCAAATTGCCGTCGGAACATTGTCTTATTCTGAACTTGAAGCGGTGGAACACATTTTTGCTGAATTGGGAGGCGGAGAAGGCCTCTTAGTTGCCAGTAAAATTGCCGATCGAGTGGGTATCACGCGTTCCGTTATTGTGAATGCCCTGCGTAAATTTGAGTCAGCCGGTGTGATTGAGTCAAAATCATTAGGCATGAAGGGGACCTATATTCGAGTTCTGAACGATTATCTCATCGAAGAATTGAATAAGCACATCAAACACACAAAATAGACAGTGTAACAGGAGGGTCATCTCATGGAAGAACATGATTATGTTTACCAACTGAGGCCGCTCATCGTTTCTTCAGTGATGTTTCTAATTCTTTATCCCTTAGTTGTTAGCGCTGTGCATTACTTTAGTAGGCTACCCGTCCTAGAACTAAATGTTCTAACCGGGATATATCTCACCGCAATGCTTGGGACTTTATCACTATGGTTGATAGGGAAAAGTCAACATGTGCAAATTAAAGACGGGAAAATTGTCTTTCATTCGTTACTTGGACAACATATCTTAGAACCGCAAGATATTAGACGGGTTGCCTTTTATTTTGATGGGAAAGGGCAGGAAGTTGCCCAGATCCGTACGGAGACTAAGTTCTATTATGTGAGTGAATTTTATTTCCCCTTTCCTGAGCTCATGAGTGACCTGGAAATTTTCATACAGAAGTACGGTTTGCGCTCAAACCTAGAGAGCTATGCAGGTTTAAACAATTAGGTGAATGCAGGCAGCTTCGTCCCACGAAACACGTAATTGTTGCCATTGCAATGGATTGCAAAATGTGCTAATCTATTGGCAGTGTGATTTAACGAAACACGCAGAGGGATTAAGCGTTCGTTCCCTGTCGGGAGACAGGGGGGCGTTTTGAGATGAACCTGCGGACGAAAAAAACAAAAGAGAGTTGGTTTAACACAATGGCAGTAATTTCTATGAAACAATTATTGGAAGCAGGAGTCCACTTCGGACATCAAACACGTCGGTGGAATCCGAAAATGGCTCGTTATATCTTTACGGAGCGTAACGGGATCTATATTATTGACCTGCAAAAAACTGTTAAAAAAGTTGATGAAGCCTATAACTTTGTTCGAAATCTTGCGGCTGATGGTGGTACCGTGTTGTTTGTGGGTACTAAGAAACAAGCTCAAGAGTCGGTCAAAGATGAAGCAATACGTTGTGGTATGTATTTCGTAAACGAGCGTTGGTTGGGTGGTATGCTCACGAATTTCCAAACAATACAAAAACGTGTTGATCGTTTACGTGTTTTAGAAAAGATGGAAGTTGAAGGCGTCTTTGATGTACTTACCAAAAAAGAAGTTTCAGCACTTCGTCATGAGATGGAGAAACTCGAACGCTTTTTAGGCGGCATTAAAACAATGAAGAAAATTCCAGATGCTTTATTTATCGTCGATCCTCGTAAAGAGCGTATTGCAGTCGCTGAAGCACGCCGTTTGAAGATCCCGATTGTAGCAATTGTGGATACAAACTGTGACCCCGATGAAATTGATGTTGTAATTCCAGCCAATGATGATGCAATCCGTGCTGTCAAGTTGCTGACTTCGAAAATGGCTGATGCGATCATCGAAGGACAACATACTGACGAAGAAGAAGAAGAAGCTGGAGAAGTCACCGAAGGCTAAATCGTGATTCGAGGTTCGTGCTTCGTGGTTCGAAGACCACGACTCGAACCTTGTAAAGTTTATAAAACATAAAACAATAATATATCGTGCTTCGAGCATGAGCCTCGAGCATCGAATTTGGAGGTATATAACCATGGCAGACGTAAGCGCAGCTCAAGTAAAAGAGCTTCGGGAACGTACCGGGGCAGGTATGATGGATTGCAAGAAAGCACTCGTACAGTGTAATTGTGAGGTGGAAAAGGCCTGCGATTTTCTGCGCGAGAAAGGTCTTGCAGCAGCCGCTAAAAAGGAAGGACGGGTTGCAGCAGAAGGCACTGTTGAATCCTATATTCATGGCGGTGGACGTATTGGCGTGTTACTAGAAGTGAACTGTGAGACAGACTTTGTGTCTCGTGGCGATGAATTTAAAACACTCGTTCGCGACCTCGGCTTGCATATTGCCGCAGCGAATCCACAATATATGAACAAAGAAGATGTGCCGGTAGAAATCCTTCAGCATGAGAAAGATATCTTAAAAGCACAAGCTCTCAATGAAGGAAAACCGGAGAAAATCATTCAAAAGATGGTAGAAGGCCGGATCGAAAAGTTCTATAAAGAAGTTTGTTTAATGGATCAAACGTTTGTTAAAGATCCAGATAAGAGTATCCGTGACTTAATCATGGACAAAATTGCCAAAATTGGTGAGCGCATTGTTATTCGTCGTTTTACTCGATATGAGTTAGGTGAAGGTATTGAAAAACGACAAGAAGATTTTGCGGCAGAAGTTGCGAAAGAAATGAATCGCTAAATAAACCTAGACAATCTCTATCTAGAGAACACCCGGGTGTTCTCTTTTTTCGAATGTATAAGGAATTCTCTCGCTAGCGTTTAATCAGATTGATGGAGGTAGATTCATGGAAACCCCGAAGTATAATCGAATAGTCCTAAAAATTAGCGGAGAAGCGCTTGCAGGCTCTCAAGGCTATGGCCTTCAACATGATATGCTGGTTTCCGTTGCGGCTCAGGTGGCCGAAATTCGAGGTATGGGGGTTGAAGTTTGCCTAGTCGTTGGTGGGGGGAACATCTGGCGTGGTATCGCGGGAAGTGCCCAAGGAATGGACCGTGCGACGGCCGATTACATGGGCATGTTGGCAACTGTAATGAATGCCTTGGCCTTGCAGGATGCGTTGGAAAAGGCAGGGTCAGTAACTCGTGTCTTATCGGCGATTGAAATGCGACAGGTTGCTGAACCCTATATTAGGCGTAGAGCGATTCGACATATGGAAAAAGGCCGCATCGTGATTTTTGCTGCTGGAACAGGTAACCCATATTTCTCGACAGATACAACGGCTGCTTTAAGGGCTGCTGAGGTTGAGGCTGACGTTATTCTGATGGCTAAACGGGTGGATGGGGTTTACGATTCTGATCCGCTTAAGAATCCTCAAGCTAAGAAATTCGACCGTTTAACGTATCTAGATGTGCTCAGCAAAGAACTAGGCGTCATGGATTCCACAGCAACCTCACTTTGCATGGATAATAATATTCCTGTCATAGTTTTTGATCTTACGACACCGGGTAATATTCGAAGAGTCCTTATGGGTGAAGCCATTGGAACTTATGTTGGGAGGGAAAGTCAATGATCTCCGAAGTGATTCGGGATGCAGAAGAGCGGATGCATAAAGGGGTTGACGCATTACGTAGAGAGTATGCTTCAATTCGTGCAGGACGCGCCAATCCGAGTGTTTTGGACAAGGTTATGGTTGATTATTACGGGGCGCCTACGCCCATTAGCCAGCTAGCGAATATCTCAGCGCCTGAAGCAAGAATGCTCGTTATTCAGGCTTGGGACAGAACCATTCTTCCGGCTATCGAGAAGGCCATTATGAAATCAGATCTCGGGTTAAATCCGTCAAGCGATGGTATCGTGATTCGCTTAAACATTCCCCAGCTTACGGCTGAGCGGCGAGTGGAATTGGTTAAAAAGGTAAAAAAAGAGGCAGAAGAAGCGCGTGTCTCGATCCGTAACGTGCGCCGAGATGTCAATGATAAGCTTAAGCGACTGGAGAAAGATCACGAGGCCTCCGAAGACGAGATCAAGAGAGCGCAAGAAGAGGTTCAAAAGCTCACCGATAAGATTATTCGAGATATCGAAAATGTGGTGGAAACTAAGGAAAACGAAATTACCGAAGTATGATGCAAGGATTACTCGGACGAGATTGGAACGAGGTAAAACTTGAACTTGAAAACATGGGTAAAACTTACAATTTCCAAATCTCGCGCCCTCATGGTAAAATGGAAGCGTCGGGAAGCTGCCGGGTTGTCCGAGTTAGAGAATTCGACGATCGCGTGGAGATTGTCTTAGTCTATGAAAAGTTTTCTCCTAGGCAGTCGTAGACCCCTTACTCGAGGTTCGATATGCGTGGTTCGTGGTTCGATATTAAAACTACGAACCACGCAAGCACGAACTTTGAATAGGGGTCTTTTCTAAGTTCGTAACATGGGACTAGAAATATGGGGTCGCTTCGATATTCGTGGTACGGATATTGAACAACGAGTTGACGAGTAGGTAGTTCGAACCACCAATATCGAACTACGAACATCGAGTCGGGGGTGGAATGATGTGGTTCAAACCTTGGAAGAAAGATAAAGTAGAATCCCTTGACCAGGTTGCGATGGACCGCCTTCCTAGGCATATTGCCATTATCATGGATGGGAACGGACGATGGGCTCAGAAACGAGCACTTCCTCGCTCAATGGGGCATCGGGCAGGGGTTGAGACCTTGCGGAAGATTGTTAAGACGTGTTCAAAGCTGGAAATACAGGTCTTGACGGTGTATGCGTTCTCTACAGAAAATTGGAAGAGACCTAAAGACGAAGTGGGCGTGCTGATGACACTGCTTGCTGAGTACCTGAGGAAGGAACTCAAAGAGCTGCATCAAAATAATGTCGTCATTCGCACTATGGGGAAAACGAAGGACCTCCCTCTGGAAGCACAACGCGAATTAGCCCACGCGATGAAGAGTACTCGTGATAATACGGGTCTCATTCTTAACCTTGCTCTAAATTATGGTGGCCGTTCTGAGATTATCGATGCTGTCAAGAGTTTGAGCAAAGAGGCTGTAAGTGGAACGCTGCGAATCGAAGATATTGATGAGTTGCGGTTTAGTGAAACCCTCTTCACCCGAGGTTTACCAGACCCGGATTTGCTCATTCGGACCTCAGGAGAAATGAGGTTAAGCAACTTCCTACTTTGGCAGTTAGCCTATACAGAAATTGTTGTCGTAGAAGAACTTTGGCCAGATTTTGGTGAAAAGGCCTTAATTGCAGCCATCGTCGCGTACCAGAAGCGAGATCGTCGTTTCGGTGGAATACATACAAATTGAGGAGAGCACATGGTTAAAAGAACAATTAGTGCCTTGATTGGTGCACCACTTTTCTTGGGACTTATCTATATGGGTGGGCAATATACTGCAATTTTGGTGGCCTTGTTAACGTTCTTGGCTTTGCGTGAATTCATACAAATTGGAGAGCAGATGGGTATTCGTGGTTGGTCTAAACTGACGACGCTTATTGCCGCTGTTTGGCTGATTAGTCTGTTGCTGGGCGGGGCAGAATGGCAGTTAGCAGTGCTTGTCTTCTGGCTTCTCATCGGTCTTGGTCGTCTGGCCCTGACGTATCCGACGACATCTTTGGCAGAAGCAAGTTTTAACCTACTTGCAGTTCTTTATTCAGTGGTCTTATTATCCCATCTTTACTTGCTTCGTCAGCTACCGAATGGCCTTGAATGGACTTTTCTTACCATCTTTTTGGTATGGTCCACGGATGTGGGTGCATACCTTATAGGGAGACAATTTGGCAGCCATCTTCTAGCCCCTCAGGTTAGTCCAAAGAAGACAGTGGAAGGTTCGTTGGGAGGATTATTGTTTGGCCTTGTCGTCGCCACACTGTTCTGGAGGATTGTTGGAGGAGGACCTTGGATGATGTATATCATCTTGAGTGTTATCATTGGAGTCAGCGCCCAAATCGGTGATTTGTTCGAGTCAGCCTTGAAGCGCAGTGCTGGGGTTAAAGATTCGGGAAAGCTTATTCCAGGCCATGGCGGGATCTTAGATCGGTTTGATAGTCTAATATTTGCACTCCCCTTAGTGTATTATGGCGTAATACTATTTTCGTGAGGTGAAAGCGTTGAGCATCCAGAGACACCCTATATGGACAAATTTAAACAGGCTTGCGGTGGTAACGACGGGTTTCATCCTGTTGAAAGTCTTTACCTACTTTTTCCAAGACTTTTTGCCTGTTTTCGGTGCCGTTATTTCCAAAACGTTGAGCGCGTTTCTGCCATTCATTATCGCACTTTTGTTTGCCTTCTTACTTGAACCCCTTGTTGTGCGACTGATGCGAGGTGTACGAATTCGTAGAACTTATGCTACAGTACTCTCCCTCGTTTTGGCCTTTGCTGGATTGAGCCTTTTTGTTTTTTTAATCGTGGCACGTCTTTATACAGAGTTATCCGAGCTATCAGTCACGTTGCCTAATTATACGTATCTTATCGATCTCGTGACCAAGCAAGTAGAGACCGTTGAAAGGTTTGTTAATGTAAACCCACAAATTCAAAGTGCTCTGTTTGCCTCCACGGAAAGCCTTGCCAGAACGCTTCAGGAATGGGCAAAATCGGGGAGTGTCTTTTTACTGGGGATTCTGACCGCGTTACCGGGTGCGTTTATTGTTCTAGTGGTATCTATTGTCGCGACATTACTCATGAGCTCAAGCTATCCAAATGTAAAAAACTTCATTGGTCACTTATTTCCAAACCGTTGGTATGACCATGCTCAAGCGATCAGCGCAGATTTGGGAGCCGCAATAGTAGGTTATTTGCGAGCACAAGCAATTTTAGTTACTGTCACAGCAATTTCTACCATCGGCGGCTTGCTGCTTATGGGGAATCGATATGCTGTCACGTTGGGTGTCCTGGCAGGGCTTCTGGATATAGTCCCGATTGTGGGCACTGGTATTCTTTTTGTCCCGTGGATCGTCGGACTCCTTATTATGGGGTCCCTCACAGCAGGCTTGAAATTGTTGGTGATGTGGCTCGTTACCGTCACCGTAAGGCAGTTTCTGGAGCCCAAAGTCTTATCTAATGGCATCGGGATACACCCGCTCCCAACGCTCGTTTCAATGTACGTAGGACTTCAGCTCCTAGGGGGGATAGGCCTTATTTTGGGACCGACATTGGTTATTTGTTATGAAGCCTTACGAAAAGCTGGGGCTTTTGGTAGTAAAAAGTAAATTAATTAAATTGAATGACTAAAAACAGGAAGAGATGATTCGCGTTGAAAACGCTGACACTATTGGGATCAACAGGGTCTATTGGGCGACAAACTCTAGATGTCGTCCGCCATTCAACAGAGCACCTCAAGATTCATGCCTTGGTGGCTGACAAAAGTGTTGATCTGATGGAACAACAAGCTCGGCTTTTTCTGCCGGCAACCGTTGTGATGATGGATGAGGCTGCCGCCCGCGAACTGCGTGGTCGTTTAAGGGATTTGCCCATTAAGGTCGATCAGGGTATGGCGGGAATCATTGACGCGGTCATCGCCCCACAAGTGGATACTGTTGTCACGGCAATTTCCGGTAGGATTGGCTTAGAACCCACACTTGCTGCGCTAGAAGCAGGCAAAACGATTGCCCTAGCTAATAAAGAGACATTGGTGGCAGCCGGGGACTTAGTTATGTCTACGGCAAGTAAGATGATGTGCAAGATCCTCCCAGTGGATAGTGAGCATTCGGCAATTTTTCAGTGTTTGGAGGAAAATCCGGACACCATCGAGAAGATTATTCTTACGGCTTCAGGGGGCCCGTTTTTCGGCTGGTCTATGGAACAATTAGCCACGGTTACCTTAGAGAAAGCCCTCAACCATCCTAATTGGGACATGGGTGCCAAGATTACGATTGACTCGGCAACGATGATGAATAAGGGACTCGAAGTCATCGAAGCGCATTATTTATTTAATAGGGAGTATGATGAGATAGAGGTTCTCATCCATCCACAAAGCGTAGTTCACTCCATGGTTGAATACCGTGATGGGTCAGTACTCTCTCAGTTAGGTAGAGCGGATATGCGCTTGCCAATCCAGTATGCGCTCAGTTATCCAACTCGCTGGAAGAACACTTTTGAACGACTAGACCTGCGTGGGAAAACATTAACCTTCCATGAACCAGATCTGGAAGCTTTTCCGGCGCTTGGTATGGCTTACCAGGTCGGTCGACGCGGTGGAACTTTACCAGCGGTGATGAATGCTGCCAACGAAATAGCCGTTTTGGCATTTCTTCATAAGAAGGTTACCTATCTAGGAATTCAAAAAATTGTTGAAAGAGTCTGTTTTGAGCACAATGTGTTAGACAACATGGATTTGGGAAGCATACTCGATGCAGACACATGGGCACGTCGACGAGCATTAGAACTCATAGCGTAGTTTGAAAAGGGGGGGGTAAAGTGTTAACGACACTCGCCATCGTTTTTGTTTTTGGAAGCATGGTCATGATACATGAACTTGGTCACTATATGGTCGCAAAATGGATTGGGGTTAAGGTGATCGAATATAGTTTCGGTTTTGGTCCGAAACTATTTGGTTATCAAGGTAAGGAAACGCTTTATGCTCTGCGAATCATTCCTTTAGGTGGGTTCGTCAAACTTCATGGTATGGATCCGGAAATTGATGAAAATGGTAAAGATGTGATTGCCCCGATCCATGATGAGCGGAGTTTTATGAATAAGCCAGTTTGGCAGCGCATGGCGGTCATTGTGGCAGGCCCGATCATGAATTTTGTTTTGGCTATCATTCTTTTTGTTGGGGTTTTTGCCTTTCTCGGGATTCCATCTGCAGGGAACACTAATATTGTTGGATCACTTAATCCCGGAAAACCAGCTGTCACTGCGGGGCTTCAACCAGGTGATAAAATCCTAGCGGTGAACAATCAGTCGACGTTGGATTGGACTGCCTTGACAGAAGCCATTCATTCTAAGCCAGACCAAGTGTTAAGCATAACAGTGGAACGGGCGAAGGATCAGCAACATCAGACAATCTCGGTCAAGACGGAAAAGGATGCACCAACGGGTAATGGTATGATTGGAATTGCCCCAGAAATCATTTATACTCATGCCTCTATTCTCCAGTCGACTCGCTATGGGTTAGAACGAACGTTTGATTTTACAAAGACTATTATGATGCTTTTGACCCAGATGATTACGGGGAAAATTCCCGCTGATGTAGGCGGTCCTGTGATGATTGCTCAGGTTATTGGCGAAGGTGCCCATCAGGGGTTAGCCAATTTATTGAGTTTAACAGGCGTCTTAAGTATTCAATTAGGTCTGATTAACTTATTTCCCATTCCTGCACTCGATGGCAGCCGGCTTATCTTCTTATTAATCGAAGGGGTGAGGGGAAAACCACTTCAAGCAGAAAAGGAAAATATGATTCACTTGGTCGGTTTCGTTTTGCTGATGGCGTTAATGATTGCCGTTACTTATAAAGATATCCTGCGCATTTTTGTTAAAGCAGGGTAAGGAATGACGGACACGCAGTGGAGGCGGTTAGTGTGCAAAGAAAAACGACAAAGCAGGTTACGGTTGGGCCCGTTACGATCGGTGGCGGAGCCCCAATTGTCGTACAATCAATGACCAATACGGACACACGCGAGGTACGGGCAACCTTGGAGCAGATCCACGCCTTAGCTGCGGCTGGGTGTGAAATCGTTCGTCTTGCAGTCTTAGATGATGAGGCGGCGACAGCGTTAAAGGAGATTGCCGCTCGGAGCCCACTGCCCGTGATCGCCGACATTCATTTTGATTATCGCTTAGCAATCCGTGCAATTGAACAAGGCGTTCATGGTTTGCGTCTGAATCCCGGGAATATCGGCGCTCGTTGGAAAGTCCAAGAGGTCGTTCGGGCTGTGAAGGAAAAGCAGATCCCTATTCGAATCGGTGTGAACGCCGGGTCACTTGAGAAAGAACTCTTAGGAAAATATGGAGGCCCGACTGCCGCAGGGATGATCGAGAGTGCCTTAGGGCATATCCACTTATTAGAGGAAGAAGGGTATCATAACATAAAGGTCTCTCTGAAAGCATCGTCGGTACCCCTAATGCTGGAGGCTTATCGCAAGATATCTGAGGTGGTCGAGTACCCGTTGCATTTAGGGGTGACGGAGGCAGGAACGGTCCGTTCAGGTGTGGTAAAGTCTGCCATAGGGATTGGGACACTGCTGGCCGAAGGAATCGGAGATACGATTCGAGTTTCGCTCACGGGTGACCCTGTTCGAGAAATTCCTGTGGCGCTGGAAATCTTGCGTGTTCTGGGCTTAAGAGAACGCAGTGTGGAGTTAATCAGTTGTCCAACTTGTGGTCGCACGCAAGTTGATCTCGCTTTATTGGCTGAGAACGTTGAAGAACGATTAGCCCACCTCCCTGCATTGGACAAGCCCTTAAAAATTGCGGTCATGGGCTGCGCAGTTAATGGACCTGGCGAAGCCCGCGAAGCTGATTTCGGAATTGCCGGCGGCAAGGGGATGGGGATTTTGTTCCGAAAGGGAGACATTGTTGCTCGTTTTCCGGAAAATGAATTGCTCCCGGCGCTACTTCGTGAAATAGAAGACTATGTTCTTGTCCATAAGAAACTAACTTAAATGACGATAAACGCTCTTGTGAAGCGAAAGGAGTGGACAATATGCGTGTCAGCCAACTATTTAATCCTACTCTCCGAGAGGTTCCCGCTGAGGCGGAAGTGATCAGCCATCAACTCATGGTTCGGGCAGGTTTGATTCGTAAGACTGCGTCCGGGTTATACACTTATTTGCCTCTGGGATTGCGAATTTTAAAAAAGATGGAAGCCATTGTTCGCGCAGAAATGGAGGCCAAAGGCGGGCAAGAAATTCTGATGCCGATTTTGCAACCGGCTGAATTATGGAAAGAGAGTGGCCGTTGGGAGGCTTATGGGGCAGAGCTTATGCGTATCAAAGATCGTCATAATCGAGAGTTCTGCCTGGGTCCGACGCATGAGGAAATCATTACAGACCTCATTCGGGGTGAAATTCGTTCCTATAAGCAATTGCCACTCCTTCTTTATCAAATTCAGAATAAATACCGGGATGAACGACGTCCGCGTTTTGGCTTGATGCGGGGACGGGAGTTTGTCATGAAAGACCTTTACTCGTTTGATCGGGATGAAACAGGGATGGATGAAAGTTATCAAAAAATGTACGATGCGTATTGCCGAATCTTCACGCGTTGTGGTTTAGTTTACAGGGCCGTTGAAGCAGACGCCGGTGCTATAGGTGGCACAGGTGCGACCCATGAATTTATGGTGCTAGCTAATTCCGGAGAAAATGCGGTTGTGTATTGTCCTGAGTGCAGTTATGCAGCCAATGTGGAAAAAGCGGAGTGCCATCCCCAAATTATAGAGGATGTTTCACCGGAAGGACCACGGAAATTGGTGCCTACACCGAACGTGAAGACGATTGATGACTTGGTTGAGTTCTTAGCGGTACCGAAGACGGCACTGGTTAAATCGTTGCTTTATCAAGGTGATGAGAAATTATTATTGGTTCTAGTACGTGGAGACCGAGAAGTGAATGAAATAAAATTAAACAACGCCTTAGGCGGTTTTCTTTCTCTGCAACTTGCCTCACCAGAGGTTATCTTGACGCTTCTAGGATGCCAACCTGGCTCAGTAGGCCCCCTTGAAGTGCCTAATGAGCTGATGGTGATTGCTGATGCCGAAGTCCCTCTGATGAAGTCGGCGGTGTGCGGAGCGAATAAGGCAGATTATCACTTTGTTGATGCCGTTCCAAGTACAGAGTTTCGAATCAATAAGGTTTTCGATTTGCGCATGATGGAAACCGGTGAAGCTTGTCCTAAATGTGGTGCCCCTCTTAAAGATGCCCGGGGGATCGAAGTGGGACAAGTGTTTAAGCTGGGGACTAAGTATAGTAAAGCACTGGGGGCAACGTACCTGGACATCAACGGAGAAGAAAAGTTTTGTGAGATGGGTTGTTATGGGGTTGGTGTCAGTCGTTCAATCGCTGCAGCCATTGAACAAAATCATGATGATTACGGAATTATTTGGCCGATGCCCCTTGCCCCCTATCAATGTATCATTGTACCCGTCAGTACAAAAGATGCTCTCGTGGTCGAGACGGCCGTAAACCTTTATCTGGAGCTTCAACGTCTGGGTGTGGAAGTGATCCTAGATGACCGCGATGAACGCGGTGGCGTGAAATTTAAGGACGCTGATCTGGTCGGATATCCGATTAGGGTAACTCTTGGAAGTAAAACCCTGGCGAATGGCCAGGTCGAACTGAGAGAACGGAAAACGGGTGAGACACAACTAATACTTATTAAAGAGGTTGCTCAGCAGGTAAAGGCTATTATAGAAAAAGCTCTGTTATTCTAACTTCTCATAGTTAACTTTGAACTTCGAACATCGAGTACGGTAGGGGGAAACGCACATGGCTACGAATCTTCCCTTGATGGAAGTTCCGTTCATATTAAAACTTCCTCCAGATCAAATTGGGTCTTGGCAAATGGATCTGACGGCGGTTCAAATCATTCAGGTGGAGGTCTTTCCCAAACAAGGGAGATGGGTCCTCCACCTTTCTTCGCCGTTTGAGCTGGAGGAAGCCAGTTTGACAGCTTTGGAAGCGCTACTTAGGGCGCAAGTGCCAGAGGTTAAAAAGGTTGAATGGTGTGTTGAATGTGCGGTGCAAGTCACTTCGCTAAAATCCCTCTGTGAGGAACACTGGGCAGAGCTTGTTCAGGACATCACCACACAGCTACCTTCTATGAAAGGGTGGCTTTGCGAAGCGCGGTATATCGTGTCCGACGATGAATTGCGGCTGTTCGTTCCTAATGCTTTAGGCATTGAATACTTTCATAGCAAACAATATATTGTTGAGAAATATTTCATGACACGTTACCACTTGAAACCAAAGCTAATCTGTGAGCTGGACACCAGCGTTGATCCCGCTTCTATAGCCCAGCAAACTGAAACACTGGAATTCGAACATTTACAGCAAATTCGTGCCTCTCAAAACAAACCTGGAGTAGAAACTGAAAAGAAACGTGTGTCTTGTTTGCTAGGAAAAGAATTTAATGGCGAGCCCGTTTCGCTACATGAGGTTCAAGACGAAGAACGACAGATTATCGTGGTGGGTCAAGTTTTTGGAATTGAGTATCGCAAGCTGAAATCCGGGAGAGTTCTGCTTACCCTAATGATCACAGATAAAACGGATTCGATTTCAGGCAAAGTTTTTCTAGAAAAAGAGCAACAAGATCTTGACCTTAAAGACGGAGAATGGGTGAAAGTTCGGGGAAGTGTTAAATATGACACGTATAATTCTGAACTGACTCTGATGCCGAAAGATATGGTGCGGTCATCTGCCGTGATTCGCGAGGACCATGCCAAGGAAAAACGGATTGAACTACATTTACATACACGCATGTCAACGATGGATGGGATGACGACCGCTGATGAACTGGTGCAAAGAGCCAGCCACTGGGGTCATGAAGCCGTGGCAATTACTGACCACGGAGTGGTGCAAGCGTTCCCAGAAGCCGTTGATGCAGGGAACAAATATGGAGTAAAGATCATCATGGGTGTTGAAGGATATTTAATTGATGACTCCGAAGGGACTCTGCCTTTGAAACAACAGAAAAGTCGCCACATTATCCTCTTAGTTAAGAATAAAGTCGGTCTGAAGAATCTCTATCGCTTAATTACAGCGTCCCATCTTGAGTACTTTTATCGTCGCCCACGGATGCCAAAATCCCTGCTCCAAACGAATCGTGAAGGGCTGATTATCGGTTCCGCTTGTGAAGCGGGGGAACTGATCCAAGCAATTATGCGTAAGGAACCACGGGAAACGTTGAAAGAAATAGCTTCCTTCTACGATTATTTAGAAATTCAACCCATTGGCAACAATGCCTTCTTGCTTCGCAACGGCCAAGTGCCATCTGACGAGGGGCTCCGAGAAATAAATCGGACCGTGCTCTCTCTGGGTCGCGAAATGGGTATATCAGTAGTGGCGACGGGCGACGTTCATTTTCTTGATCCTGAGGATGAGGCCTATCGACGAATTATTATGGCGGGCAAAGGGTTTAGCGATGCAGATGACCAAGCACCCTTGTTCTATAAAACCACGGAAGAAATGCTGGAAGAGTTCGCGTACCTTGGACCAGAAGAGGCCTTTGAGGTGGTTGTCCGGGCGCCTAAACGTATTAGTGATGAGATAGAAGTTCTGAAACCGTTCCCCGATGAGCTTTTCACACCCACCATACCGGGAGCGGAGGAGAAAATAGAGACGATGTCTTGGGAACGAGGTCGTGAGCTGTATGGTGACCCACTTCCTGAGGTGGTCGAAAAACGCTTAGATAAAGAGCTAAAGGCCATTATCGGTAATGGTTTCTCCGTGCTCTATTTAATCGCGCACTTATTGGTGAAGAAATCAAATGAAGATGGTTATTACGTAGGGTCTAGAGGGTCTGTTGGATCGTCGTTGGTGGCCACGATGACAGGAATCACTGAAGTCAATCCACTACCTCCCCATTATCGTTGTGTCAATCAGGACTGTTTACATTCCATTTGGATTGACGACGGAAGTGTCGGATCAGGCGCCGATTTGAAGGATAAAGATTGTCCAAAATGTGGACAACAAATGGCCAAAGATGGTCATGATATCCCCTTTGAAACGTTCTTGGGCTTTAAAGGAGATAAAGTCCCTGATATTGATCTGAACTTCTCGGGAGATTACCAGGGTCGAGCGCACCGCTTTACGGAAGATCTATTTGGTAAAGATAATGTCTTTAAGGCGGGGACCATTGCGACCATCGCCGACAAGACAGCGTTTGGGTATGTCAAGAATTATCTTGATGAACGGAAACTGCAAGTTAGACCCGCTGAAATGGCGCGTTTAATCAAGGGTTGCACAGGGGTTAAGCGAACGACTGGGCAGCACCCTGGAGGGCAGATGGTTATCCCTAAAGAATGTGATGTGTTCGATTTTACCCCTTTACAGAGGCCCGCCGATGATCAGAAGTCAGATATCATCACCACCCATTTTGATTATCACTCTATTTCCGGTCGCTTAGTTAAGCTCGATATCCTAGGGCACGACGATCCAACGGCCATTAAAATGCTGGAGGATTTAACGGGTGTCGATGCCAAGGGAATTCGGTTAGATGATCCGTTGACCTTATCTTTGTTTTCTAGCCCAGAAGCATTGGGGGTAACCCCTGAAGAGATCTACTCTAAAACGGGTACCTTCGGTGTTCCTGAATTTGGCACCAAGTTTGTCCGGCAAATGCTCGAGGACATCCAACCCAAGGGCTTCTCAGACTTAGTGCGTGCTTCAGGGTGGTCCCACGGTACTGATGTCTGGATCGGTAATGCTCAAGAACTTGTTAAAGGTGGAACCGTCGACATTTCAGATATTATTGCCTGTCGAGATGACATCATGGTCTATCTTATTTATCAAGGCCTGGTTCCAGCGCATGCCTTTAAAATTATGGAAGGCGTTCGCAAAGGTTATGGGCTAAAACCAGAACAAATTGAAGAAATGCATGCCAACGATGTGCCCGAGTGGTACATTGAATCCTGCCTAAAAATTAAATACATGTTTCCTAAAGCCCATGCCGTTGCTTACGTAACCATGGCGTTCCGAATTGCCTGGTTTAAGCT
>DHWG01000054.1:32113-32712 GCA_002413075.1 Desulfosporosinus sp. UBA5188
TTCCGAATTGCCTGGTTTAAGCTTAATTACCCTGAAGCTTTCTACGCGACGTTTTTCACGGTTCGAGCCGATGAATTTGATATTGAAATCGCCATTCAGGGAAAAGATCTCTGTAAAAAGACCGTTGAAGAGATTGAACATAAAGGCAAAGAAGCGACGGCCAAAGAAAAAAACATGGCAACCATTCTGGAGATTGTGATAGAGATGTATGCCAGGGGCATTACGTTAAGACGCGTTGATTTATGGGAGTCTGCAGCGACGGATTTTTTACTAACCCCAACTGGGATCTTACCTCCCTTCACCTCCGTACAAGGATTAGGAGAAACGGCGGCGCTGAGTATTGTGACGTTGCGGGAGGGACAAGTCATCAAATCGATTGAAGACTTGATGACTCATTCAAAGCTTAGCAAGACGATCATCGAAGTACTGAAGGTTCATGGGTGCTTTGAAGGGCTTCCAGAGACGAATCAGTTTAGCTTGTTTTAGGAGCTGAGGCTGTGAGGATAAGTAAAGGCTGAAACATAAATTACCAGATCGTCCTACAAGGACGGTCTGGTAATTTTTTCTTTATACTACTCAGAAAGTATAACTTTTTGTTA
>DHWG01000052.1 GCA_002413075.1 Desulfosporosinus sp. UBA5188
TATAATATGACAAGTGTTGTATTAAAACAATTATGTATTGAAATAGGGAATTCATAGTAATTGATCCGTGCTTAATTGATACTAAAAGGAGGATTAGCGGTGAATATACTATTTGAACTTATATATGACCTAAGCATTTTAGTCTCAATAAGCATCATATCTGGCTTTCTTGGACACCGCAGTAGCAAATACCAGTATCATGCAGTGCTACAAGGACTACTCTTCGGGAGTGCCTCGGTAATTGGTATGCTTCACCCCTTAATCGTGGCTCCAGGGTTGATTTTTGACGGCCGTTCAATAATGATCAGCTTATCCGGGCTTTTCTTTGGCCCACTTGCGGCGATGATTGCTGGGACAATGGCCTTGGTTCTTCGGATTCAGCAAGGTGGATCAGGCGCTATGGTGGGTGTTTTTGTAATTCTTTCATCCGCTTTCATTGGGACACTTTTTCATAGCCGAACCCGAAAAACTGATGGCGTGGTGACTATGCGGCAACTTCTGTTTATGGGTTTTATTGTTCATGTCACCATGATCTTACTGATGTTCACCCTCCCAATTGACAAAGCCATCAGTACCATTAGAATGATCGGTTTACCAATTTTGATTTTATATCCTTTGGCCACAGTCTTTATTGGCCGAATTATTTCTGAATTAAATGAACGGAGACGCATCGCTGCCGCATTGCTAGAAAGCCAAAACGAGCTGACTTCGGCCAATGAGAAATTGAATGCCTCAATGGAAGATCTAGTGGCTGTTGAAGAAGAGTTGCGCAGTCAGTTTGAAGACTTGGAAATAAATAGTGAGTTGTTGAGAAAAAGCGAATACACCTTTAGAAAACTTTTTGAAGGTACCTCAGATGCAGTGCTGATCATAGAAGATAATAATATCACTGACTGCAATCAAGCGGCTCTGGAGTTATTTGGATATGAATTTAAGGTGAATATCATTGGTAAAAGTATAGGGAAAATTTCACCTGAAAACCAACCTGATGGAAAACCTTCTGTAGAAAGAATTTCTGAAGAAATTGAAACGACTGAAAAGCGTGGGAAATCAAGATTCGAATGGTGGCATCAAAAGGTTGATGGTACTTTATTCCCCGTTGAGGTTATTTTGACATCGATCGTACTTCATGGAGAAAACGTTCTTCATGCGCTGTTGAGAGATATTAGTGAACGAAACAAAATGGAACAGCAACTGCAGTATTTGAGCTATCACGACCAATTAACTGGGTTATATAATAGACGGTTTTTCGAAGAAGAGTTAAAGCGTTTAGATATAAAGAGGAATTTCCCGTTGTCCATTGTTATGGGAGATGTTAATGGATTAAAGCTTATTAATGATTCTTTTGGTCACATAGTAGGAGATCAACTCCTGAAGAAAGTTGCAGAAATCATGATGAAAGGTTGCCGAGCTGATGAAATTATTGCTAGACTCGGAGGCGATGAATTTGTTATATTGTTACCTAAAACAGATGTTCATGAAACAGAGCTAATTTTTAAACGAGTTCAAAATTTGGCCTTAAAGGAAAAAATAGGTTCTATTGACATCTCAATTTCTTTTGGCTGGGAAACCAAGAATAATGAGGAAGAGAATATTGAGGAAATTTTTAAAAAGGCTGAAGAGCATATGTATAAGAAGAAACTATTTGAAAGCCCAAGTATGAGAGGGAAAACACTCAAAGCGATCATTAACGCGCTTTATGAAAAAGACAAACGAGAAGAGCAGCACTCCCGAGGTGTATCCGCATTATGTGAAAGTATGGGTAAGGCCCTTTGTTTGCCGGAAAAGGAGATCGAGACGCTTAAAACCGTTGGATTACTTCATGATATAGGGAAGATTGCTATTGAAGAAAGTATTTTCAATAAGCCAGGGAAGCTGACAGAGGATGAATGGAAAGAAATAAAACGTCATCCGGAGATAGGCTATAGATTACTTAACACGGTCAATGATATGTCCGTCATGGCAGGATACGTATTGTCCCATCATGAAAAATGGGATGGAAGTGGATATCCGAAAGGTTTAAAGGGAGAAGAGATACCACTTCAATCAAGAATTGTAGCTGTGGCAGATACCTACGATGCCATGACCAGTGAAAGAAGTTATCGTAATGCTTTACCAGAAACCACTGCGCTAGAAGAATTGCGAAAGAACGCAGGGCTGCAGTTTGATCCAGAATTGGTAAGGATCTTCATTGAAAAAGTGTTGGACCCATTGAATAAAACGAACTTAGAAGGGTGTATGGTAGACTGACAACTTTTTCTGTTAAGCCACTTGACAGGAGACCAAATTCAGTTATAATAAAGATATAATCAGTCAATCAAAAAGATTCAGTCTTTTCATAACTTATTGGTCGCGTGCTAGGTAAAGTTTCGATTCATCGAAGGTTTAGGCATCGCAATTATTTAAGTCGATGCTGGATCCCGAAGAATTGGAGCCACCTAGAAGGGTGGTTTTTGTTGTTAGAAAGAAAGATTTCCCGCAAAGTTCCTCTCATTATTAGAAGTCAGTAGTTTAGAAATTTGGGAGACGTGTGTTAGCGGTCAATGGTTAGTGGTTAGTGGTTAGTAGTCAGTGGTTAGTGGTTAGTGGTTAGTAGTTAGTGGTTAGTAGTTAGTGGTTAGTATTCAGTATTGGTGGTTGGCGGCTAGTAGTTAGTAGTTAATAGTTAGTAGTGATCGTTCAGTGAATTTGTTAGTTAGTTAGTCTAATTTGAAGATGATCCTATCTAGTGAAAGTTTCCAGATTGATCCCATTTAAACCTAAAGTAATTGTAGAAATAGTGGAGGATTTGTCCAGATTAGTTTCCTTACACCTGATAGTTTATTCTGACTGGTTTACGTTTAGTTAGGTCAATTAATGATTCCCTTACTAGGTCGGTCGGTTTACGGAATGTTGAAAACCTATGATACTCCGGTTAAGAACGATTCGGTTATGCTTGGTTGAAGATTAATCTAGAGCCGTGTATCCATTAATTCTGGAGGAACTTTGCGGGATTCAATTTAGTTATAAAGGCTACTCTATGAGTGGCCTTTTCTTTACGTAATTAGGGGGGATAGGCTGAATGCACAATTTTGATACGCTCTATAATCCTTATGCGTCTCGCAGAATGACCGCGTACGCCAAAAATGGAATGGTCGCTTCGGCCCAGCCCCTTGCTGCTGAGGCGGGGCTGTCAATTTTAAGAAAAGGTGGAAATGCAATTGATGCGGCGATTGCCACAGCTGTTTGCTTAACAGTTGTGGAGCCGACGTCTAATGGGATCGGAGGAGATGCGTTTGCCTTAGTCTGGATAAAGGGCCAACTATTCGGTCTCAATGCCAGCGGCCCCGCACCCCGGCTTCTCACCTTAAAAGCCTTGGAAAACGCAGGATATAAAGAAATGCCTCAGTACGGATGGTTTCCGGTCACAGTTCCCGGCGCACCTGCCGCCTGGGCCGAATTGTCAGCCCGTTTTGGAAAACTTCCGTTAACTGAAGTAATGGCACCCGCAATTTCCTATGCGGAACAAGGGTTCCCACTTTCTCCGACGGTCGGAAGAAATTGGGACAAGGCGTTCAACACCTACTCCCGGGAGCTAAACCACGAGCAATTTGCATATTGGTTTAGTACCTTTGCCCCCCAAGGTCGAGCTCCAAGAATCGGTGAGCTTTGGAATTCTCCAGACCATGCTGCCACTTTACAATCGATCGCTGAAACGAAAGCCCGATCCTTTTACAGCGGAGTTATCGCCGATAAGATTGACCAGTTCTCGCATAAGTATTGTGGTTTTCTTAGGAAGGACGACTTAGACGCGTACACACCCGAATGGGTTACTCCCATAAGCATTAATTATCGAGGGTATAATGTTTGGGAAATTCCTCCCAATGGACATGGTTTGGTTGCGCTCATGGCCTTAAACATTCTAAAAGGGTTTGATTTCGAAAGGAAAGAGAGCACAGAGTCCTATCACCGGCAAATTGAGGCGCTTAAACTTGCTTTTATGGATGGAAAGAAATACATTGCTGACCCATCTAAGATGCAAGTTAGTATTGAAGAGTTGCTCTCGGAGTCCTACGCTGCAGAGCGACGCAAAGAAATTGGTGAAAGAGCACTCATGCCTGAACCTGGGAATCCCCCCAAAGGGGGAACAGTATATTTGGCGACCGCAGACGGCGAAGGAAATATGGTTTCCTATATTCAAAGTAACTATATGGGCTTTGGCTCTGGTTTAGTCGTACCAGGTACAGGGATTAGCCTACATAATCGAGGACACAACTTTTCATTGGATCCCAACCATGACAATTGTCTTGAATCGGGTAAACGACCCTATCATACCATTATTCCGGGTTTCTTAACCAAGGATAGTCGAGCTGTCGGACCCTTTGGAGTCATGGGTGGGTTTATGCAACCTCAAGGACATATTCAGGTTGTTATGAACTCCATTGATTTCGCTTTAAACCCTCAAGCCACGCTTGATGCTCCTCGTTGGCAATGGGTCAACGGGAAAACTATCGAGATTGAACCTTCTTTCCCGGAACATATTGCTCAAGCCCTTGCCCGCAAGGGGCATGATATTCGATATACTTTAGATTCTAGCGGTTTCGGACGTGGTCAAATCATCTGGAGAACGACGGACGGTATTCTGGCAGGAGGAACGGAGCATAGAGCGGATGGACATATTGCAATGTGGTGAAAAGGTACAGTTTACCTTGTATTTATGCTCTGAAGTTTCGTGGTGCATTTCTCTTTGTAGTTTGGGACAACGATTGTCCAAGAAATATCTTCGTATAGTTATCTCAAGCCAAATTTGCCTAAGAAAAGAGGTTATGTTCAATGAACATAACCTCTTTTCGATCATTAACTTCCAGTCTTATTTTGTGGCATGGGGATTCCGTTGCAGCAAGAGCCTCGAACAGTATTCAATCATTTCTCGACGCCGAACAATCCCTATGAAAATATGTTGATCGTCCACGACAGGCACAAAATTTTGAACCGCCGCTCTTGAAATCAAGTCTTCCATTTCGGCATCAATGGTGATCGGCAAATTCTGGACATGTTGTTCTACTTCGCTCAGGAAAATATCTTCTGTGTTTTGAAAGGTTAAACCACGTGTATTTTTAAGCTTCCAAAGTAGATCTCCTTCAGTAATTGTTCCAACATATTGTCCCTCGTCATTAATGACGGGTACTGCAGAATAACTGTGATATTCCATTCTCTCCAGAGCCTGCCGCATCGTTGCATTTTCATTCAAATGAACGACGTCCTTTTTAGGGATAAGGAAAAAAGCTACATTCATGATGTCTCGCTCCATTTTACGCATTTATTGAAAGAGTCTTTCTTAATTTCCAAGTCTTTCACTTATATTATAAAGAGAACTTATT
>DHWG01000051.1:0-167 GCA_002413075.1 Desulfosporosinus sp. UBA5188
ATATAGTTGGCATACACAAAGATCGCGACTGAAACCAGCGCAAGGCCCCAATTGATATTCGCATGGAAAAGCACGCTCACATGCAGGCCTTCGAGCGCCCCAATCGAGTAATAAACAGTGACTAAGGTCATGATTATCCCTATAAACAGCTTTAGTTTTGTTTTAGT
>DHWG01000051.1:465-648 GCA_002413075.1 Desulfosporosinus sp. UBA5188
TTTAGTTTTGTTTTAGTGGGCATATATTTGCTCCCTTGATCAAAAGATCCTGTAGAATCTTATTTTCACGCGTTAGTTGAATTTATAGACTTTACGGGCTATATTATATAATCTGACGGTAATTTTGTTGCCGGAACTTCCCGGAAGGTTCGCAACCATTTTCAAAAACCTGATGCTTGCATG
>DHWG01000051.1:657-824 GCA_002413075.1 Desulfosporosinus sp. UBA5188
AAATGGCTAAGCATATAGTTGGATAGCTTTTTGCTGGGTATGCTCCCTGGGAGAATGTGACAACCTATCATGATCCGAGTTACGAGGAGCTGCTGGTCAATTCTTTTTACCATGACGTTTTGATTGACCGATTGGTCTTCCCGTCCGATAAAGTAATGGTAAAGATC
>DHWG01000051.1:1000-16652 GCA_002413075.1 Desulfosporosinus sp. UBA5188
TAAAGATCCACATCCAGATAGTAAATAGTCTTCACCGAAGGCAGTGGCTGGTAAACAAAAATATTATCGACATAAAAGGTATGCTTTGGCAATTTAAGGCCACATTCGTGCAACAGTTGTGTTTTGTAGATCAACGAATGCATGAGAAGATATTTCCAGGGAGGAAACCTCCGCATGTCATCCCAACCGAACATTTGATTGCGGGGAAAGACATTGCTATAATTAATGACGTGCCTAGTCCCTTCGAGCAGCTTTTCATAGATATAGTTGCAGACCATCATATCGGGAGCAGAGTTGCCCCCCACGAACGTTTTAAGGGTTTGTAGAACTTCAGTCAGACCCGGGCCATCGAGCCAGTCGTCTGAATCGACGACTTTAAAATAAAGACCGGAAGCGTTTTTAAGGCCGGCATTGACCGCTTCGCCATGTCCTCCGTTTTCTTGATGAATCACCCGTACTATATCAGGATACTGTGCGGCATATTTATCGGCAATCTTTGCGGTGTCGTCGGACGAACCGTCATTGACAATAATAACTTCCGCTTCATTTCCGCACGGAAGTAGTGTATCGATGCAGCGTTCCATATAAGCGGCTGAATTGTAGCAGGGTACGGTAAATGTAATTAGTTTCAATTTGCCCTCCGTTCTGAAGCTTTGAGTCGGCATGAAAAATAAAAAGTCTAAACTTATTACTTTATTAAGGTGTCGGCAAGCTCTAAGGCCTTTTTAACGATGGCGTCCATGTTGTAGTATTTGTACTCCGCAAGCCTGCCCAGTAAGTGAAGCTGTGGAAATTCGTCGGTCAGCTTTCGATATTGCTCATAAAGGGTGAGACTTTCAGGATTTTGGATGGGATAATAGGGTGTCTCGCTGTCTGCGCCCGTATAGGCGCGTGGATACTCTTTAACGATGGTCGTTCGTCCATCTAGAGCTTGTCCAGTCAGGTGCTTAAATTCGGTGATACGGGTATATTCCCGGTCAACTGGATAATTCACCGTACCATTGGGCTGGTACCAGGTGATATTGTGAGTTTCAAAGACAAAATCCAAAGTTCGGTACGGCAGGCGTCCGAATCGGCAGTCAAACAGTTCGTCTGCCGGTCCGGAGTAGATCACCGTTCCGTTGAACGGGGAACCGTTAAAAAAAACTTGACCGGATTCCAGTCGGAGCAGCTTGTGCGCATCGGAATTAAGTTGGAGCTCAATATTGGGGTGATTTAACATATGCTCGAAGAGTGACGTATAGCTCATTGCAGGGATACCCTGATAAGCATCCTGAAAGTAGCGGTTATCATAAGAAATAAACACAGGGACGCGAGCGGTCACTAAAGCATCGATTTCTTCGGGCGCTAGCCCCCATTGCTTTTGCGTGTAATACAAAAATATGTTGTTATATATGAAATCGGCAATTTCCGTCAGTTCGGTATCGGGCTGTTGGCGAAGATCCAAGATGGGTACCTTGCTACCAAGGCCATAGATAGCGATCAGCTTTTGCTCTATACGAGCTGCTTTGCAAGGCTGAAAGGCCAAACGGAGCGAATTCAGATTAAAAGGAATGGGCATTATCTGACCGTGTATATCGCCCACGACTTCGTGAGAGTAATTCCGCCATTGTGTGAACCGAGAGAGATAATCAAAGACCCTTTTATCGTCTGTATGAAAGATATGGGGACCAAATTGATGGACGAAAACTCCACTCTCACTTAAAAGATCATAAGCGTTGCCGGCTATATGGTCGCGTCTCTCAAGGATCAGCACTTTTTTACCGGCTCGTTCCGCCAGTTCACGGGCTATCACGGTTCCTGCCATGCCGCAACCGACGACAAGACAGTCATACATTTCTCTTGTTTTCATTTTTATTCTATCCTACATCTTAAAATTTTATCGTTGAATTTAATATCTGTTTTGCCATATTCTATTTTACCATGGCCTAAAGTTATTGCAACTTTGGATTTTACTCCTTTCATTGGCATCGAGTTCGGTTGGTCATTTCCTGTATTGTTAGCTCGTTAAAGGGTATGGCCTATTATATAATAGTTGCTCAATTTTAAGTAGACTGTTTTGGTCGAATCAAGAGGAATACTTTGAAACTTGTTAGAAGGAATGGGCATTAGAAGCAAAGTAAAAGATAAGCTTCATATATCTAAATGTGCTGAATGGTTTAATGGATTTAATGGATTCTGTGGAAATGAATAAAATTAATATAACAAAATGAAAAGAGATGACGTAATGATTCAGAGCACTTTTAACGATTGCAAATTAAGCAGTGAGTTACTAAAAGCAATTAACTTGTTAAATTTCATGAGTCCGACCAGAGTTCAGGAACAGGTGATCCCAGCAGTTTTGGGACAAAAGGATATTATCGTCAAGTCCCAAACTGGAAGCGGAAAGACGGCAGCCTTTGCCATTCCTATTTGCGACTTAGTGGATTGGGATGAGAACAAACCGCAAGCCTTAGTGCTTACACCAACCAGAGAACTTGCTGTCCAGGTCAGAGAGGATGTGTTTAATCTTGGAAGATTTAAAAGACTAAAAGTAGCGGCCGTGTATGGGAAATATCCTTTCCATGTCCAGGAAAAGGAACTTAAACAAAAAACCCATGTTGTGGTGGGAACCCCGGGCCGACTGATCGATCATATCGAAAGAGGGACCTTGGAGACCTCCAATATAAAATATCTCGTCATTGATGAAGCCGATGAAATGCTGAATATGGGCTTCGTTGAGCAAATAAAAACGATTGTTGAAAGCTTGCCTCAAGAACGGGTGACTATTTTATTGTCAGCGACGATGCCCCAAGACATTAATCTTTTATGTCGTAGAATTATGAATAACCCGATCCGCGTCGAAATCGAAGAACAAAATCCTGCGGCAGAGCGGATCGCTCAGGAAAGATATCAGGTCAATCAAACGGATAAAATGCAACTTCTACGTGATCTAACGATGGTCGAAAACCCGGATAGTTGCATGATATTTTGCAATACCAAACAAACTGTTGATGAGGTTTACGCTGAACTCGTGACGCTGAACTATTCCTGTGAGAAGCTGCACGGTGGAATGGAGCAACGAGACCGATTAGGCGTCATGAAGGAATTTAAACAAGGGATTTTCAGATATCTCTGTGCGACGGATGTTGCGGCAAGAGGTCTGGATATCGAGGACATTTCCTTGGTGATCAATTATGATATTCCCCATGAATGTGAAAGCTATGTTCACCGGATCGGAAGAACAGGACGCGTCAACAAGTTGGGTAAGGCTATGACGTTTGTGACTGAAAATGAAACAAAGTTTTTAGAGGATATTCATGACTATATCGGAAAAGAGATTCTATTGAAGGAAAGACCGGACGAAGAAACGGTGCGACAGTCGAAACAAGAATTTATGGCAAAAATTAAGACGTTGCCAGAAATCAAAGCATCAAAAGGGGCACAGCTGAGCACTGAAATTATGAAAATCCATGTAAATGCCGGGAAGAAAACAAAGATGAGAGCGGTCGATATTGTCGGTACCCTTTGCAGTCTTCAAGGCATCACCGCGGCAGATATCGGGATTATCAATATCCTGGATGTATCAACCTTTGTCGAGATCTTAAATGATAAAGGCGAGCAGGTGCTTCAAGCGTTACAAAACACTCCGATTAAGGGACGCTTGCGGAAGGTAAGCAAAGCGGAACGGTAGTTCTAGGCAACCCTCATTTAATGAAAGTCGTTTGCAGCGTGCAATGGTTCGAGAAACCTGCCGGAGGGACTCCTAACGCAGCAATGACCCTCGCCCAATAATTAACCTGAGCGGACGTCGTGGCCATAATTACAATTTCTCGTTCCGTAAAGTGTTCTTTAAGTTCGTGGATGAGAGTGGCGGCAAAGGAAACCGGCGTGCTGGAAATACCCTTGGAATATTCAATGGCGAGTTTTTCGCGTATGGAAAAAGTAGTGACTTGTTTTAGATCAAGTTCACCTTGGAGCACGGCCAGTTCTTCCTCTGTTATATGGTCTAACGTATAGTCAAACGAATTCATATCGATACAGAAGGGACATGAGGCTGAGAGGGAGCATTGAATTCTAATGAGTTTGAGTATTCGGGAATCCAAGTCTTTAGAACCATGAGCAACTAGAGATTCTAGGATCCCCGAACCAATCGCCGCTTTGGGATACCAGGCTAGTAGTTTTGGTGGAAGTAGGTCTTTCCCTGTCACTTTTTTCGAGATCCAGATCCCTATCTTGAGAAAAATTGGGATTTTCTTCGGGGGATTTATATAGGCACTCATCAGCCAATCAATTCCCTTCTAATAGGTACTTTAATCTTCATACTACTTTCCAGCAGATAATTTGTCGGCGTTTACTGGGATATTGCAAATGGTATCATAAAATTCAAGCTTATAATCAATGGTTTTAAGGTTTTCTTGTAAATCATTCATTTGTTTTATAACCTCTGTACGATGGTCAAGATACATTTGTCTTCGCATTTCCAAGGTCTCATCCCCTTGAAGACACCATTCAATATATAGCTTGATTTGTTTAATGGGCATTCCTGTATTTTTCAAACAACATATGAGTTTCAGCCAATCAAAATCCTTGTCTGAAAACTGCCTATTTCCCGCTTTGTTGCGTTCTACAAAGGGTAGCAGACCTTCTTTATCATAATATCGTATTGTGTGTGCCGTCAGATCGAATTTTTCTGCAACTTGGCTGATGGTGTATCTCATGGTTAATTGCTCCTCTATATATGTTTAGCTCTAGGTCAATTCTTATAATAATAAAAATTGACTTAGAGCTAACTCGAAGTTATAGCCTCAGTATAAACTGCCGGATATCGAATTTCAACCAGTAAAGACTGAAATAGGCTCAGCGGATAAAAAATCCGCTGGCCTATTATTTTTGTCTTAGGTCATAAAATTGTGGACCCAAGTTAAATGGTCATTAACTCATATTCCTTGCTGCCCAGACCGAGCTTTACGGCATGGTCGATGGCCACTTTCCAGTCGGTATTGGGACTGACATCTGTGAAATGGTCATGGTGTTCACGGCTGCTTTTATCCAGAAGACTACCCCTCATGACAGGCTGACGGTTAACTGCATCCGCGCAAGCAACATCCAGGGCAACGGGGTTAAAGGAGGCAAACATACCGACATTTGGAACAATCGGCACATCGTTTTCTGCATGACAGTCGCAGTAAGGCGATACATCAATGACTAAGCTGATGTGGAAGTGGGGGCGTCCATGCAGTACCGCCCAGGTGTATTCTGCTACTTTTTTATTTAAGATTTCATTTGACTCATCCGAAGCAGGACGTATAGCGTCTACTGAGCAGATACCAATACAGCGGCCACAGCCGACACACTTTTCGTGATTAATGGAAGCCTTCTTTTCTGTCACGGCAATAGCACTGTGAGCACAGATTTTAGTGCACATACCGCAACCGACACATTTTTTATGAGAAACATAGGGTTTTCCGCTGCTGTGCATCTCCATCTTACCGGCTCGGGAGCCGCAACCCATCCCTATATTTTTCAGGGCACCGCCAAAACCAGTCAGTTCGTGTCCCTTGAAATGAGTCAGAGAAATTAAGATATCAGCATCCATAATGGCGTGACCAATCTTTGCTTCTTTCACATATTCGCCGCCCTCAACAGGGATTAAAACCTCATCTGTTCCTTTCAAGCCATCGCCAATTAGTACGTGACAACCGGTGGAAAAGGGTGAAAAACCATTGAGATAAGCAGAATTAATATGGTCAAGCGCGTTCTTTCTGCCACCCACATATAACGTGTTGCAATCTGTCAGAAACGGTTTCCCTCCCAGTTCGGTCACGATATCCACCACTGTTTTGGCGTAATTGGGGCGCAGGTAGGACAAATTACCCGGTTCACCAAAATGAATCTTAATGGCTGCATATTTTCTCTCAAAGTCAATTTGACTAATACCTGCTGTTTTGATCAAACGGCTTAATTTTTGCTGCAAATTTTCTTTTGATGTCGCGTGAAAGTCCGTAAAATATACCTTTGATTTTTCCATAGTTCATAACCTCCAAAATATAACTATTCCAAAATTCAGACGCTTTATTGCTCTATCAAATAGCATATACCTTAGAGTCTGCTTTAAGTCAAGTGGAATTTAGGTTAGAATTTACTCTACACCTTACGCCAAACTGTCCGATATTTTTTCTTATATTTCTCTTCTTGTTCAAGTTCGATCCAGCCCAGCGCCATCTTCTTTACCACTTCATCCTTTGAAGAATCAAACAGCCTCCTTAACAGTACTAGGATATAACGTATCAGCGTACAGTTTTTTTCACTGATACATTCTTTAAAGCAGTTCTCAAGACCTTTTAGCAGCATTTCTTTCTGCTCATTCCCAGCTAGTCCAATTTTCCAAAGCGATTGGAGGCTATGTCTAGCCGTCACGAAGCGTTCATCTTTTGTCGCTGCCAGAAGTTCAGGGAAGTCTTTCAGCATACGTTTCTCAGGGTCGCTTTTTGCCAGGTTACTTAGAACCTGTGCTGCTATAGACCTCATATGATTATTCTTGTGAGACAGGTTGCTTTTCATTTCATCCCAGACATCGTAGGCCCAATCGACGGGCTGATTGGACGCAGCTAAAATCTGCCCATAGGCCCGCGTACGAAGTTCGGGATTTTCGTTTTTCAGAGTTTCGAAAGCGTTTTTTATTAAGGGATTCATAAGAATTCCTTCCTTTCCTAATCCGAACTAAAACTTTAAGGTGATTTCCTACCAACTTTCACGAGAACGCCAAAACCCCGGTTGGATTAAAAACGAGTAACGTGAAAAGTTCCAGTCTATTATGAAACATATAATTTTATTTTCTTGTTGGATATTGGAACGAGGAATCTAAGAACCCTATTGCATTAGGTGCTATTTCAGTAGCCGTTTCCGCAACAAGCAATTGCACTGACCCACTTGGGTTCTCCGCATCATTATTGTTATTAAATTCTGTCATTTGACCCCAATAACGTTTTGGCATTAGAGACATACGACATCGTGGGTTATTTCTACCTTCAATGGCAATTGTATTATAGAATTGCTTCCATAAACGGCGGTACTCAAGTTCAGTGGCATCGACGGTTGGCAACGTTAACTCATCGACAAAGATCAACTCCGCTTTTTGCGACCGGTAGATTAAGGCCATACTGTGAGTTTTATCATAAATCATAAAGGTCTCGTTACGGAATCGGTCACAAAAATGTGGGGATAAAAGTGGCAACACGAAGTTCTTGGGTTCTATCACAGCCACAAGGACCTCACCAAATATCGAAAATCGAATAAAGCCCTTGAACTTATGGCTTTCTCTAGTTAAGTGATGTACTGCCTTTTGGAGGGCACAGACCGTATCATCTGTGAGCATTGTCATAACCTTACTCCCATGCTTAAACCCTAAACGAAGGAATTGATAGATTAAGAATTCTTTGTTGGGAGCACAGGTTAAAAATCCAAGCTTAACCAACTCTTGAGCCTGGGGCGAAATCTTCAAGGGAATTGAATTAAAAACCCTGTCCGCCTTCTGTTCGTCCGATTTAATCCATTTTGCCGTATTAAAAAGGCTGTCTTCGACATCGGGGGGCCGGATGGCGCGGGGGATCTCCTTTAGCGCGTAGCTTTCAAAGACGCAACACATCAGCCCCCCAAAACTGCCATCATAAGCGTAGACTAAATCTGTCCTGTCAGGCATTGCTGCACATCCTCTCTTGTGATTGGGGGCTCGTCAAAAAGGGTCAGCTGTTCGGGGCCTTGAGACGTAAGCTGGTATTGATTGGACATCAGCGTGCTAATGGCAACGTCTGATGTTATTTTTAAACCCTCCATGATCTTTCCCTTACAGGTAATAAAATACTGTGCGCGCTTCAGGACAATCCCAAGCTTTTTAAGGCCTGAAAAATCAAGGGAGCCACTTCTCCTAGCCGTGAGAATACGCTTGGCGCTGGTTACTCCGATTCCCGGAACTCGTAAAAGTACTTCATAGGATGCTTTGTTAATCTCGATAGGAAACTTGTCCAAATGGTTGAGCGCCCAATTGCACTTGGGATCAACCTCTAAATTGAAATTGGGATGCTGCTCGTCAAGCAGTTCCTTCGCTTCAAAGCCATAAAAACGCAATAGCCAGTCGGCCTGATAAAGCCGATGTTCACGCATGAGCGGAGGCTTTATGTCTAAAGAAGGCAACAGTGAATGCTCAGCGACGGGCATATAGGCAGAGAAAAAAACCCTTTTGAGGCGGTACTTTTTGTAAAGCGCTTCGGTTAGGGTTAATATTTTATGGTCTGTATCCGGCGTCGCTCCCACAATGAGCTGTGTGCTCTGTCCAGCCGGTACAAACTTGGAAGCGTGACGGAATTTCACAAGATCCGAACTATTTTCCTGAATTTTAGCACTAATGAGTCCCATTGGGCGCATGATGGATTCCTTTGTCTTGTTCGGAGCTAAAAGCTTTAGACTGTCCTGAGAGGGCAGCTCAATGTTGATACTCATCCGATCGGCTAGAAGGCCCAAACGCGTTATTAGATCGTTCTCTGCACCAGGTATGGCCTTGACATGGATATAACCGTTAAAGTGGTAGACGTTCCGCAATAACTCAAGTGTCTTAATCATTTGCTCAACCGTGTTATTGGGACTGATGATCACACCCGAACTAAGAAATAAACCTTCTATGTAGTTGCGTCGATAGAAATTAATCGTCAGTTCGGCAAGTTCTAGGGGTGTAAACCCTGCTCGAACAATATCGTTTGATTCACGATTAACACAGTATTTGCAATCAAAGATGCAGACATTCGTTAGCAGCACTTTTAGTAACGATATACATCGACCATCGGCTGAAAAACTATGACATATTCCAGATTTATTAGCACTACCAAGACTGCCTTGCTTGCCACTTCTGTCAACGCCACTGGAGGTGCAAGCCACATCATATTTGGCTGAGTCTGACAAGATCGTCAACTTATCATATATATTGATCGATACCCCCCCTAACTAACACGCTACTAAGTACTATAGTATAAAACGTATGTTCTTGTCAAAGGGGAATATATACGAACATTTGTAAGACCTCAGCAAAGGATTTAACAGAATATAATCTAAGGCAATTGCTGAACGGGAGAAATAACCCTATAATGTTGGATATAATAGATTGGTGAGGTAGAGATCAAGATCTGGAATTTGGAGGAAAATAATGCAGAACTGTTTTGACCTTCATCTTAATATTTAAAAAACATATTGAGATGAAGGTCAAAACAGTTCACCCAGTGGGAATTTGAAGACTATCATGTTGACAATAAATAATAAAACAGAAAGGGGCCAGGCAAATAACGGCTTTTCATAATGAAGCCTTATCATGCAAAAAATTGTAACATCGGCAGCGACGGACCACCAATAATTCCAACCATTATGATAGCTTATGGTATGAAGTGAAAGAGAGATCGCTTCGAAAAGTGATAACATACCAGTCCAAAATGCAATGTGTAAGATTTGTTTGATGATAGATTTCTTGGGAACATAGGGTAGATATAAAAGGATTGCACAGGGAAAGGAAACAAAGGCAATTAATAAATCACTGAAAGTATGCTTAAGGAACGGATGATAGAATGTCCATAAGGGGTAATTATCAGTAAAAAGATTAAAGATTAAATCCCATATAATAACATAAAGGATGGTAGGATAGTATTTTCTCCAGTTTCTCCAGTCGCCCCATTTCAGACAAACGAGTATGTATAAAATCGCTTTTACCGGTCTGAAAATGAGCTGAAGAATGATAAACGTTGTCATATATACCACCGAAGAACATATGGCATCAAAACTCCTACCTCCTGTTACTACTTCCTTAATTTCTGTCCCCCAAATCGTGGGATTATAGTCTGTTAGTGGTCGGCTCAAGGGTAGATGAGTTTCCTTGCTTAGATAAAGTGGTAAGGTATCGGTAATCGGTTGAATTAGTATCCATGCCCAATCTAATATTTAAGAAAAGAAGAGGGAGGATTTCAGTGAGTACGTTAAAAAAACACCCCCACGTTATACATCCTAAAGAGCTAAGAAATAAGGAACTTAAAGGCATCACAAAGTTCAATTATCAGCTAGCAGTGAAGATTACCAACGGCGTTGGTACAATGTGGTGTGCTTATGCCTTCTTACTGATTGATCTTATGATGTTGCCCCCAGTTATTAAGTCCAACAATGTCATGGTTTGGGTAACTTATATTGCCCAAACCGTGCTACAGCTGGTTCTATTGCCAATAATTATGGTGGGTCAGAACGTAATCCAAGCTCAAAATGAGTCCAAAGCGGAGACGGATCATAATACGTTGACGTACCTTGCCACATTACAGGATGAGCAGATGAAGGAAATGAAAAATCAGACCGCTATTTTGGTGAAGCTTGAAGAGCTTTCATCAAAGAAATAGTCCCCCCATTTTCCATGTTCTCCATGTTTAGCCTAAGGTTAACTAGATGAGCCTTCAAATTAACTAACAGGAGCAAGTAGTACCGTACATAGGTATTACTTGCTCCTGTTAGTTGTTATTAGGCATAACTTCACAGCTTGACTTATTTCGAGTTTCTTAGACAAGACGTTGCTTATTATTGCGTTGATGAGACCGCATCAATGTATTAGAATACAAATAGAAAGAATATTAAGTATTTTGTATTCAGAAGGGAGGACAGGCTATTCTGGATCTTATTATTTCCGTCGTTTAACGTAAAAATTACATAACTAATACATTAGCATAACGCAGGAATATACGTGTAAGGGTAAAATTTATAGGATGAATCTATAGAGAGCCTCGACACTCTAAAGTAACAAGAAGGGAGGACCGGCTATATGGGCTCTTAAGACGGACAGAGTGTACTTGGGGAAAATTATTATGGGGAGGAAATTTAATTGATAAGAAACATTAAGAAATTTAAAGTCCTTGCCTGGATATTGACACTCGCCTTGATGTTTTCGAGCTTTAGTGTAATCGGCCCAGTACCAATTGCGAAGGCGGCTGTCAACAAGGTATTTGATATTGTGGAAATCACAGATTTCCATGGTCAACTTCTAGATTCAACGAATACAAAACCTGTCGGCGCAGCGCTTGCAAAAGTGGTTAAGGATGTAAAAGCTGCAAACCCAGCTGGAACCTTGATCATTGGTGGAGGCGATTTATATCAAGGAACACCCGTCTCTAATGTGTTACGTGGGGTGCCAGTTCAACAGGTGTTATCAAATATGGGCATGGAAGTCACAGCCCTCGGTAATCATGAATTTGATTGGGGACTTGATGTAGTTAATAATACCACTATGACTGGTGCAACTTATAGTATAGTCTGTGCTAACATGTATAATAAAGGAACAAGTAATAGACCTTATGAACCCTATAAGATCATCACGAAAGATGGCGTTAAAATAGCTGTTATTGGAGCGATACTTCAAGAGGCGCCAACGATCATCATGCCAGCTTTAGTGGCCCCTTTTGATTTTACAGATCCAGCAACAGAAATTAATAAAGTTGCCAAGGAAATCAGAGACGGAAATCAAGCGGATATCGTCTTAGCCGATGTCCATGACGGCGGCGCATCCCTGAATACGATGGTTAATAATTTACATGGCGTTGATGCAGTTTTTGGTGGACACACTCATAGTATCGCTGATGTTGTAAATAAAGATGCCGACGGTAAGGACGTACCGACATTAATCGCCAATTCAACAGGTAAAGGTTATATAGATCTTAAAATTACAGTTGATGCTGATACGAAGGCACTTACTTTCTCAGGTTCAAATTACAAACCACTTACAACCACCGTAGATTCACCAACAGATGCAGAGTGTAAGAAAATTGTTGATGATGCAAGTGCTGCTTTGTTACCAATATTCAATGAGGTTATCGGTAACGATGCGACAGCTTTCACCAAGGATCAAGTAGACTCACCTTATGGGGAATCCCAACTTGGAAACTGGATGGCCGATGTCGTAAAGAATTATACCGCGTCCCCTGCAGAGGTGGGGATGGTGAATAACGGGGGCATTCGATTAAGTCCAATTGCAGCAGGCCCTATAACAGTCGGCACCATCTTTAATCTGATGCCTTTTGATAACACCGTTTGTACAACGACGATGACCGGGGCCCAGCTTAAATTCATCTTTGAACAAGCAGTTCAAACGGGTGGTAAAGGAATACAAATTTCAGGCGTTAAATTTACCTATGATTCCTCTAAACCATCCTATAAGGCAGCGGTGATCACCACGGATGGAACGATTACAACGCCAGAAGTGCTGGGGCAAAGAGTGATTAGTATCACAAGAGAAAGCAATGGGACCGTCGTAAATGATACAGATACACTCAAAGTCAATGCACCAGATTTTGTTGCCACGGGCGGGGACTCGTTCACAGGATTTTTGGTTCCATCCATCGTCAGTAGTTTAGTCGATTCACATGTCACAGTTAGAGATGCTTTAAATGCTGATGTTAGAGCAAAAGACAAAATAACCGTTGTCATGAATAACAGAGTCGACAATCAAATGGTCGTTGCAGATCCTGTTGTCATGAGTATAGCAGAAGCTAGAACGACAACAAAAACAGCCGTTATACTGACAGGAACCGTTTCTGCCGTCAATGGCAATAATGTATTTATTCAAGATGATGCAGCTGCACCTACAGCGGGGATTTGTGTCTATAACACCGGTGGAACAACATTTACTGCTCATAAAGGTGACAAGATCACAGTCACAGGAAACTTATCAGTCTATAGTGGGTTATTAGAAGTAACACCCACTTCAGCGGCTGGTGTTGTCACGTTAAGTACTGGCAACGTCGTTACACCGAAGGAGTTTACGGTAGGCGCTGTTACCAATGCTTTACAAGGACAATTGGTGAAAGTTAAAAATGTCACTTTCACGAGCATAGACAATGCGGGCGCCTCTATGGCACAAGATTCTACAGGAAGTATTAACGTCTATAAAATGCCAGTTGTTGCAGGTCTCGCAGTAGGCGACATTGCAGATGTGAGCGCAGCCGTTACTATATATGGTGCCACCTTAGAACTAGCCGTGGACAGTGCAACTGATGTGGTTAAAGTAGGAACAACACCAGCACCAACGGCTACAATTTCAGTCGTAGCAACGTCTGATGTCCACGGCAATGTTCTAAACTTTGATTATGGAACCAATGCAGCCCCCTCTACTGGACAGGGACTTGCCAAGGTTTCCACCTATGTCAAGAGTTTAAGAGCCGCTAATCCAGGTAATGTTATGCTAATCGATAATGGAGATACAGTTCAAGGAACTCCACTTGTTTATTACTATAACATGATCGATAAAGCGACCGCTTATCCGATGTCAACCGTCATGGGGGCCATGGGATATGACAGTTGGACGTTAGGAAACCATGAATTTAATTATGGACTTGAAACCTTAAATAGAATTACAGCTGATGCTAAGAATCTGGGTATTCACATGTTATCAGCGAATACTTATAAGGCTGATGGCACAAATTATGTTGAACCTTATACCATGAAATCCTTCGTTGTAAATGGTAAAACAATCAAGGTAGCTGTTCTGGGGCTGACAACAAAAACGATCCCGAGTTGGGAAGATCCAGCCCATTATGCAGGCCTGCAGTTTAATGACTTAGTCGACGAAGCGAAGAAATGGGTTCCCATCGTTAAAGCTGCAGGAGCCGATGTCGTGATCGTTTCTGCACACACTGGTGAAGAAGGCGCAGCCGATGTTATTCCTGAAAATCAGGCGAAGGCGATAGCAACTCAAGTGAGTGGAATCGATGCCATCGTTGCAGGGCATGCCCATAGTACTTTAAATGATCTTAGTTTAAAAAATCCAGAGGGGAAAGTTGTTCCGATCTTAGAACCCGGTAAATGGGCACAAAAGGTCTCACAAATTGATATCGCGGTTGATGCAAGTGGAACGGTAACCGGATTAACGACGAAAAACGTCACAATGGATTCTACCATTGCAGAAGATCCTGTAATAACAGCCCTGATTGCCCCTTACCAAGCTAAGACTCTAGAATATACTTCTACCGTTCTAGGTCAATCGACGGGTGAATATAAGGGCAATAAGCAGATTACTGAACCCACTGAGATCATGGAGTTAATCAACAAAGTTCAGGCAGGTGCAGCTGGAACGCAACTTTCAATTGCAGCACCGCTTAGTTTATCGGCCTATATTCCAATGGGTAATATTACGATTAAAGATATTATGGGTGTTTATGTGTACGAAAACTTCCTTTACGGCGTCAAGATGACCGGGAAACAAGTCAAGGATTGGATGGAATACACCGAAAGATACTACAAACAAGTAACAGCCCCAACCGATCCAATTCTGAAGGACCCAGCCCTAAATATCGCAGATTATAATTTAGATCAACTTTACGGAGTCAGTTATGATATCGACTTAACTGAACCAGCCGGTACCATTGATCCGATTAGTAAACGTCTGATATCCGGCAATAGAATCAAGAATCTGAAGTATAACGGGAAATTGGTCAAAGATTCAGATGTATTTACAGTGGCCATTAACAATTACAGATTCAATGGCGGCGGAGGATTTATGGCGGCTGCTGGAATCAGTAATACTGACCCAAGTATCGTAACCTATGATTCGGCCAAGGTTCTTGGTGATGACGGTCAAGTTAGAAGTTTGATGATGAAGTATGTTCAAGATAACAAGATCATCACACCGTCTACAAGTAATAACTGGAGGTTATCGACGACTCCCGTAGTCGTGGTACCTGACCCGGTTGTACTGAATAGCATCACTATTACAAAACCAGCGACTAAGCTGACTTATACTGTGGGAGATGCTCTAGACCTAACTGGTTTGGAAGTCACCGGTACCTACAGTGATGGGAGCACGAAAATAGAAACTGTCACTGCGGCTAATGTGACGGGCTTTAACAGTGCCATCCGAGCAGCAAGACAAACACTATCGATCACCCTGGAAGGCAATACTACAACCTATAATATTAAGATTAAACAACATGTATTCAAAAACTCGCACCAGTGGAGCAAAGGATGGACCGGCTACTTAAACTTTTTCAAAAAAAGAACAGGAATTTGCTCTATTTAGTAAAGGGTGGGAGAGCTCGACCCACACAATGGAAAATTATTATCGTAATGACGAGAGAACCCCGCATGTTAAATGCGGGTTCTCTCATTTACTATAGCTTAATCTTCTCCAAAGCTAGGTAGCTGCAATATGTAATCCAGGCAGGGATCCACATTGCCCAAATAGTTTTGCATGGTCAATCCTTTTTCAACATCAGGAAACAAAGAGCTCATAAAATCATCCTGAATCATTTATAATACTGGGTTGAATAGCACACCACAAAACCTGAGTGCTCGACTTCTGAACTGAGCTTGGGATTTGCACAAAGCGGGATTGACTCAGTCCATAACGTTTGATATAAGTTAAGTGAAGTACTGTAAGAAAGCGAGTGAGTATGATGGGGAAAAAGGTTTTAGTTATCATCTCCACGGCTGAGAGGGAGAAGGCACTTGTGGGAGTCATGTATGCAACGAATGCGCTCAAAAACAAATGGCTGGAAGACGTAAAAGTCTTTTTCTTCGGTCCGTTTGAAAAGCTCGTCGCCGAAGACAAGGAAATCCAGGCGATCGTTGCTCCTCTGCTTGAATACCAAACCCCGGTAGCATGCATGTT
>DHWG01000051.1:16772-19203 GCA_002413075.1 Desulfosporosinus sp. UBA5188
AGTGCCTCTTTACATACTTTAGGCTACGACGTGAGTTATATTGGTTCGGAGATTTCAGCTTACATTGAGGAAGGCTATATTCCCATGGTTTTTTAGATTAAGGTCTCAACAAACCTGATTTTTTTAATGAGCGGTTATCTGGTTAACGCACGCTTTTCACAGGACATTACACTTCAAGGTGTTTCGCTGTATACGCGGAGCGCCTTGAAGCTATTTCCGAGTGAGGCATCACGAAAGGATACATAGAATAAACTGCAACAAAATTATAGGACTAAATATATGGTATATAATAGATGGGATAAGATCTTCAGTTACAGCATTTGCAATGGTTTTTGCATACAATAAGAACTGAAGCGGTGAATCCTTATCAGAGTCGACTAGTTGGAGGAAAACGACATTATGGGGGAGAAAATTAACGATGTCTAGTTCGAATTTAAGCAGCATGAAAGCTGAAGAAGCATACAAGCTAATCATAGAAAATAAAAAACTGCTAATACTTGATGTTAGGACCAAAGAAGAATACGAAAAAGGACATATTCCTGGGGCAAAGTTAATCCCAGTTCAAGCTTTATCTGCTAGAATGGATGAGCTCTATGAATATCAAGACAGTCCTATTCTTGTTTATTGCGAAACAGGTAGAAGAAGTTCTTTCGCCGTGAACTATTTAATCGAAAATGATTTTACAGAGATTTATCATCTGGATCGTGGGATTGTCGCTTGGAAATATGATAGAGCCCTAGGTTAATGCATTGTTAGGACATTATAAGAGTTAAGGTACCGTGACTAATAAAGAGACAAAGTGGAAAGCGCATTGAATTAGAGGCAATAGCAGGGTCTTGAAGAACAGCGCAGAATTAGGATATGAATCGGTATGAACCTGAAGAGGAGGGATGATCATGAGAATCGTAGTCATTGGAGCGGTCGCTGCAGGAACATCGGCCGCAGCAAAAGCCAGAAGAAATGATGACCTTGCGGACATCATCATCTATGAAAGGGACCGTGATATTTCGTATTCAGGGTGTGGCCTTCCGTATTATATAGGTGGACAAATTAAGGATATAGAAGAATTGACGCCCAGAGACAGTGCGTTCTTTAAGGGGAAATATGAGATCACGGTTAAAACGGAGCACGAGGTATTGGAGATAAACAAGGGCCAAAAAACCGTGCTTGTTAAGAACCTTGTGACGGGAGAAGTCTTTACCGATCCTTATGATAAGCTGGTCATTGCAACAGGCGCTTCGCCGTTTGTTCCAAAGGTTGACGGGATTGATCATAAGCAGGTCTTCTTTCTGAGAAATGTACAAAATGCGGTCGCGATAAAAAAGTTCATTTTAAAAGAAAAACCTAAAACGGCTGTCATTGCAGGGACTGGCTTTATTGGGTTTGAGGTCCTTGAGAATTTATTGCATTACGACATGGATGTAACCATTGTTGAAGTTGCCGATAAAATTACACCTAATCTCGATCTAGATATGGCCCTATATCTAGAAAATCTACTCATCAAAAAAGGCATAAAAATTATAAAATCGCGAAGCATTTCAAGTATTCTTGAAAAGAGTCTTGTTTTAAGCGATGGACAATCTATTTCCGCTGAGGTGGTGATTATGGCAACGGGCGTTCGTCCGAATACAAAGCTTGCCCAAACCAGCGGTATAACGCTTGGCAAGACAGGCGCAATACAGGTGAACGATCAGATGCAGACAAATGTTCAAGATATTTTCGCCTGTGGAGATTGCATTGAGACTTTTTCGGCCATTACCGGCAAACCGGTCTATCGTCCGTTAGGATCGACCGCTAATAAAACAGGAAGGATCGCCGGAGATGTCTTAACAGGCGGTCACCTAACCTATAGAGGAAACCTTGGAACCGGTATTTTCAAATTATTTGATTTAGCCATTGCTTCTACGGGACTCTCTGAAAAAGAAGCACTTGCTGAAGGTTATGAAATTGTCATCTGCCATAATATCAAGCCCGATAAACCAAGTTATTATAAAGGCGAGGACATGGTGATTAAAGCCGTGGCCGATCAGAACAGTAAAAGGCTCCTTGGAGTTCAGATTATTGGAACTAATGGCGTCGATAAGCGCGTTGATATTTTTGCGACATTGATTACTTATAAAGCGACGGTTGATGAGCTGTTCCATTTGGATTTGGCGTATGCGCCACCTTTTTCAACGACAAAAGATCCTGTGCATTATACGGGTATGATTTTGGAAAATGCTATTAGTCAGGGACGAAAATTAATAACCCCCGATGAGATTAGACAGGCTGCCGAAGAATTACAGGTCGTTGATGCCAGAAGCAGTGACGATTACATGAAGAAAGGGCATTTGAAGGGTGCCTTGAATATTCCGCTAGGAAGCAAACGGCCTATTTTTGTACGCCACGCAGGGCACCCTTATCACAATTAAGGGGTGACCCTACTAAAAAT
>DHWG01000051.1:19364-23953 GCA_002413075.1 Desulfosporosinus sp. UBA5188
GATTGTTGCTTGAGTTTCCCATTTGCAATACGTTCGAGAATCGCTTGTGATTGTGACTTGTGGGCTCGGATCGCAGCCAGCTTCACTTCAGACATGGCCGAGATGTCGTTGACGATATCGGCAGGCCCCAGTGCCTTTTGACTACCACGAGCAAAAGCATGAGCGTATACGACAGGACGTTCTGCTGGGGAAAGATGAGAAATGGCACGAATCGTTACGTCACCCAGAGCATTGTGATCCGGATGCACCGCATAGCCTGGATAATGAGTAAGAACAAGTGATGGCTGGATCTCTCGAAGGATCCGCTCAATTTTATCGGTTAACATTTCTGGGTCTTCAAACTCAATCATTTTGTCGCGTAAGCCAAGTTTAATCAGATGTTGAATGCCAATAGCCGCGCAAGCCTCATCCAGCTCTGCCGCTCGAATGGTTGGCAACGACTCTCGGGTTGCAAAGAACGGTTTTCCCATGTTGCGCCCCATTTCCCCCAGAGTGGCGCAGACGTAAGTGACAGGAATACCTGATTTAGCGAAGTTAGCTAAGGTTCCACCACAACCAAACGTTTCGTCGTCTGGATGGGGAAAAACTACGAGAACATGTTGTTCCAAGAATTATTCCTCCCCGTTAATCAAACTGTATATTATTCAAACGGGTTCAAGCTGAGTTCTAAAGCCACAGCCAGTCGTCCCTCCGGATCATGGCCCGCGAGCAATAACTGACCTTCATGGTCCATCTCAAAATCGGTCAGTCCTTCAGCGTAAACCCAGCCGAGTTCCATTTTGAGTCCGACGCGGTACGGGCCGTCACCCGTGATGATCCCTCGTTTAAAGCAGATGTGAGCATTGCGAATATACGCGCCCACAGCCATGGCGTGCTCTTGAGTATGCACGGCATAGGCTCCATTGGTCGTCTCTAGGTGGAGGTACACTTCACGGTTGAGAAAACTGTCCAGCAGGGGTTGTACAAGTAATTTTTTAATAGGCTTCATGAACAATACACCTCCTCAACCATTGCTTTTCCCCTCATTATATACTGTTTGAAGGTTATGTACACAGGCGTCCAATACGGATGCGTCACTTCGGCAAGACGTGTTAATAATAACTGAATTGTCGTAAATAATTAATAATTTCTAAATAAAGAAGGAAATAAATAGTTGGTGCCGAAATATATTCATATGTATCATCAGATAGAGCGCATGGCTTAAAATTTTATATAAACAACACGCTTTCAGGTTAAGCTGTCATTAGTAATCTATAAACGGTAGGGGGATCACTATGGAAACGGTTAAACTCTCAGTCATCTATTACAGTATGACAGGAATAAATTATCAATTGGCGAAGTGGGCGGCTGAAGCTGGCAAAGAAGTGGGTGCGGAAGTCCGTTTGCGCAAGGTGCATGAACTAGCTCCTGAAGCAGCGATTAACAACAATCCGGTCTGGAAGGCAAATGTGGAAGCCACAAAGGATATTGCGGAAGCGAACTCCGATGACCTTGATTGGGCCGATGCCATTATTTTCAGCGTCCCGACACGCTTTGGAAATTTAGCTGCACAGATGAAACAGTTCATTGACCTGCAAGGCGGCTATTGGGCCCAAGGAAAACTCATGAATAAAGTGGTCAGCGCCATGTCCTCAGCGCAGAATCCTCATGGCGGTCAGGAGGCCACCGTTAAGAGCTTATATACTTCAATGATGCATTGGGGATCAATCATTGTGTCGCCTGGATATACCGATGAGTCTATTTTCAAAGCAGGTGGCAATCCTTATGGAACGACAGTGACTCAGGGCAAGGATGGTAAAATGGTCGAAGACGTCAAAGATGCAGTTTTCCATCAAGCCAAAAGAACGATTCAAATTGCTAAGTGGTTGAAAAAGGGTAAAGAATAAATCTGCCTTCTACAGAGTCCGTCATATACGGACTTTTTTAGAACTCAAATATATTCCATGATATAACTGTCAGACAGGATTAAGGGGGGGCAAATTTGGATTTTAATATTTTAGTGGGCGGCGCCGCAGGTCAAGGGGTTGACACGGTCGCAAAAGTGCTAGAATTTATTATTAAAAAACAAGGGGTCGAAGTTTTTTCCCATAAGGATTATATGTCTCGTGTCCGAGGCGGACATAACTTTCATCAGATACGTTTCTCGGATCGACCGATTTACTCCCATCGCGAAACGCTGGATGTTCTCTTAGCACTCGATGCCACCACGGTGCAGCTACATTCTGCGCAGCTGTCTGCTCAAGGGGTGCTGATCAGTGATCAGAGTTTTCGTACTGAGATCAGTGAGGGACAAGCTTTATGGCTGCCCTTGAACGAAAAAGCCGTCGAGGCTGGCAATAAATTGACGGAAGGGACAGTGGCTGCGGGAGCCGTCCTTCGTTTGTTCGATTTCGACTTTGAAAAGGTCTGGCCGGTGCTGCATAGCCTCTTTAAGAGCGAGATCTTTGAGGTGAACCGACGGGCCTTAGAAATTGGTTACAAGTTGGTTGAACCGGAATTTAAACTGAAATTCCCTGAAAATCAACCAAGAATTATGGTCACCGGTCATCAAGCCGTCGGCCTGGGGGCGTTGGCGGCAGGGGTTAGCTTTTATTCTGGCTATCCGATGACTCCGTCTACGGGGATCATGACTTACTTAGCTGGCAAAATGGAAGAAGCAGGGATTGTGGTGGAACAGGCAGAGGATGAAATCGCAGCAATTAATATGGCGATTGGGGCCTCATATGCTGGGGCTAGAGCGATGACGGCGACGTCTGGTGGTGGGTTTTGTCTAATGGTTGAAGGCCTGGGTCTCGCGGCAATCACTGAGACACCGCTTGTGATCGCAGAAATTCAGCGCCCAGGTCCAGCAACCGGATTTCCCACTCGTACGGAGCAGGGCGATCTGAGTTTCGTCTTAACGGCTTCCCAGGGGGAATTTCCTCGTTTGGTCATCGCCTTGCGTGACCCCGAAGATGCTTTTTATCAAACCGTTCGAGCCTTCAATTTAGCCGACAAATACCAGATGCCGGTGATTTTGATGGGGGATCAATACCTCGGGGATTATTATCAGACGATCCCGCCCTTTGATTTTTCAGAGTTGACGATTGAGCGTGCTTTAGCTGGGGAAGAGGTATGGCAGCAACAAGAACGCTACCAACGCTATAAATTGACAGAAGACGGGATTTCACCGCGGTTAGTGCCTGGTCGGTGCGGTACTCAGGTCGTGATTGCGGATAGTGATGAGCATACTGAGGACGGTCATATCACCGAAGCAGCCGACGTGCGCGTCGCCATGACGAAGAAGAGAATGCAACGCTTGGAGAATTTGAGGAAAGAGGTTCAAGAGCCCTGGGCACTCGGACGGACTGATCCAGAGATCCTGCTGATTGCCTGGGGCTCCATGGCAGGTCCTATGAGGGAAGCGATCGAACTCTTGGAAGAAGACTATTCTATTGGGGCTTTAATCTTTGGAGATATCTACCCGTTACCAACGAAGCTTCTGACGGCTATGAAACCGAACGTTCAGATGATGATTAATGTGGAACAAAACGCTACCGGTCAACTGGCAGCTCTGATCCGTCAGGAAGCCTTGATGACTTGTACACACAGCATTTTGCGCTATGATGGAAGACCGATGAGTGGACAGTATATCGTGGATCGGGTGAAGGAGGTACTAGCAAGTGACAAAAGATGAGCGGAACACGGAACGATTCAAGTCTGATGACGAGATCGCATGGTGTCCGGGATGTGGGAATTTTGCTATTCTGACGGCCATCAAGACAGCCTTGCTAGAATTAAATAAGCAACCGGAAGAGATTCTGATCGTATCAGGTATAGGTCAGGCCGCGAAACTGCCACATTATATACGGACCAATGTTTTTAACGGCCTGCATGGGCGTGCTTTGCCGCCAGCAGTGGCCGCGAAAATTGTTAATCCGGAACTTACGGTGATCGTTCATTCCGGGGATGGAGATACCTATGGAGAGGGCGGAAATCATTTCCTCCACAATATCCGACGTAATGTGGATATCGCCCATTTTGTCCATGACAATCAGATCTATGCTTTGACCAAGGGGCAGGCTTCACCGACGACAGCCCTTGGACAAGTGACTGGGATTCAGACGAAAGGTAATATAGATCAGCCTTTGAACCCAATTATGTTGGCTTTGGCGGCTGGAGCGAATTTTGTGGCTCGGGGTTTCACCGGACACCAGGAACACCTCGTAAAACTCATGAAGGAAGCGATGAGCTACCCCGGCTACGCCTTAATTGATATTCTCCAGCCCTGCGTCAGTTTCAATAAAGTGAATACCCTTCGTTGGTACGCAGATCGAGTGTATGAATTACCCGAGGAGTATGGCACGGATAATCTAAGCCAAGCGTTGGAGAAAGCGATGGAGTGGGGAGAAAAAATTCCTCTTGGCATTTTCTACCGCGTTGAAAAACCAACCTTCAGTGATCGACTGACTTGGCTGGCTGATCGCCCGCCACTCGTTGACAGGGTTTGGGTACCGCGAGATGCTGAGAAGTTCATGAAAGAATTAGAGTGAACTCGTGAGTCCCACGATTGAATAAAACTTAAATGGAGGTAGCTATCATGGAAAAAG
>DHWG01000058.1 GCA_002413075.1 Desulfosporosinus sp. UBA5188
TAATTAATATATAAGTTTATTATATTAATTACAGAAGCGCTTTTAGTAACTTAAGGTAGAGGTGATGGTCTTGGATTATAAGATGCCGCATCGGTGTCCGGTGTGCGATCACGAAATGAAGATTAGTAAGTTAACTTGTACTTACTGTCCGACGAAAATTGAAGGGGAATTCAGCTCGTGCAAATTTTGCCAACTTCCAGCAGAACAGTTAATCTTCATGGAGGCATTTATCAAATGTCGTGGGAATATCAAAGAGGTGGAAAAAGAGCTGGGTATCTCCTATCCGACGGTCCGAAATCGCTTAGATAGTGTTATTGAGGCGCTTGGTTACGGGGATCAGGAAAGAGTTCTTGAAACTGAAAAGGTAGACTCCCAGGAGGGAACTCTGCGCAGGCAGGGAATTCTGGAAGCGCTTGAGCGTGGAGACATCACAGCGCAGGAAGCGACACGTCAAATGAGGAATTTGAGTGGTAATGATTGAGTGAGCTAAGATGGAAGGGAGTAGAGAGCATGAGCAGTGAAAAGATGAAGATTCTCGAGATGATTCAAGAAGGTAAACTGTCAGCGACTGAAGGGATGGATCTACTAAAGGCAATTGAGGAAGGAAGCTCACCTAAGGAAGCAACTCAGATGCTTGATAAGGGGTTCGTAAAGAAGGAAGGGCTTTTAACTGGGGAGCGCATGTTGCGAGTTCGAGTGGTCGGGGAAAAAACGTTAAAGGTGAACGTCAATGTTCCGTTGAGCCTAATACGTTCCGCTTCGAAATTGCTTGTTTATGCCACGAGCTTTGTTCCCAAGGATAAGCTTGCTGAGTTGGAGCAAAAAGGGATTGATTTGCAAGCGTTGGACGTTGAAGGACTCGCCCGAATTCTAGAAGAAACTCTAGATGGCAGGATCGTCGACGTAGAAGTTTCGGACCCTACAGAGGGAAAAATCAAGGTGGAAGTGTATGTGGAATAAATCAATCAGGTTTTTAATGGTCCGAGTCAAGGTGACAAGGCACAGGGGGTTCGGATTTCCGGTACCGGTCTGGGTAATGGGTGAATTGATGGAGGCGCTTACAGATTTGGCTTGGGTTGGGGAGCGGGTCATATCGCATGTTCCGCTACCCAGAGATGAAAAAGCTCGCAAGAATCTGAGCTGGATCAAAGCTTGTTCTCCGAGCGGACTAATGAACGTAACGCATAATATTATCAAAGATCTCAGTCGTTATAAAGGACTGGACATTGTCGATGTGGAAGCTGGAGAGGTCCGGGTCAAAATAAGCATAAAGTGAGGGGGAAGAGGATGAACCGGCAGATCTACCGAGTTTTAGTGAACACAATCGCATTTTTTATTGCAGCTCAATTTTTGCCTATTGCGGCAGCTACCCCTCTGCACTTCTTATTGGCCGGAATAGTTCTTGGCCTTGTTAATAGGATCATTCGGCCGATACTGATTATATTGACCATACCAATTAATCTTATAAGCTTAGGCGTTTTCACACTCGTTATCAATACCTGGATGATCCTGCTCACCAGTGGGTTGTTGCCTGGCTTTTACGTGCCAGGTTTTGGCGTTGCCTTCCTTGTATCGATCATGGTAACCTTGGCGAACTGGGGACTAAAGGCCCTCAGGCCTTAATTCCAATCAATAACGTCAAGCAACAAAAGGAAGGAAGCAATTTAATTGCTTCCTCCCTTTTGTGACCAAAGTAGGGCACGTTGCTTTGGGCCCAAGTCCGGCGTCCTATTGTTGTATTGAGGCTATTCTTTAACAAGAATCTTTGTTATCTCTGCAATATATAAGGTGTGATAGTCGGCATCGGGATACCATTTTCCATTCAGTTCTGGCGCAATGAAACACTCGGGTTTAAGATCTTGTGCGTAAAGTTTCTTACAGAGAATTGCGGTTGTTGCTTCTGCAAAATACGCAATGTCCTCGGTATGGAGTACCGTTAGTTTAGAGCTTTTAATTTTATCTTCATCTCTGCCTGACTTTGTTCCAAGGTAACTTAAGGTCGTTTTAAAGCTGTTATCCAAAAAAGAGAGTGAAAAAGTGTCGGAGTTATCAACAAACTTCTTGGTGTAGCGTTGGGGACGGATACCTATGTAGGCAACATTTTTCCCCCACATGACACCGAAACCACCCCACGAGGCCGTCATTGTGTTCACCTTTCCATCCTTCTCAGCAGTAATGAGCATCCAATCTTTACCTATTAACTTAAACGGACTTTGATCAAATAGTTCGGGTGTGATTTCATTGAATTTAGACATAACATTATCCCCTTTAAGTTTATTTTTGAATTTCAAATACCTTAATAATATGCAGGTAGTATCAAAGTAAGACGTCAGAAGCGATCCTCAACGATCCCTTCTAAGACCAATTTTTAATCCAACCTTATTCTATTTTGAGTGAATTTTGCCTATACTTATATTCTAACACAAGAAGAAGCTATAAATCCATCCAAGAGTGTTGAACATAAAGGCGTTCTTTTATGATATAATTGTGATTAAAACTATCTGTTATAGGATATGGAGAGGGAGGGCCATTCATTTGAAAATGACTGGAGCAGAGGCGATTATAGAATCTCTGAATAATGAAGAAGTCGATGTGGTTTTTGGCTACCCCGGTGGGTCAGTCTTAACGCTTTATGATGCTTTGTACAAAGCAGATTTTAAACATATTCTCACGAAGCATGAACAAGGTGCGGTCCATGCGGCCGATGGCTATGCGAGGGCAACCGGAAAAGTTGGGGTTGTCATTGCTACTTCCGGACCAGGGGCCACTAATCTGGTGACTGGCATTGCCACAGCCTATATGGATTCGATACCTTTAGTAGCTATTACAGGTCAAGTTGCTGTTCCACTGATCGGACGAGATTCGTTTCAAGAGGCAGATATGCGTGGCATCACGACCCCTATTACCAAACATAATTATTTGGTTAAGAAGGTAGAGGATTTACCCGGGGTGCTTAAAGAAGCTTTCTACATTGCCCGCACCGGTAGGCCTGGACCTGTGGTGGTTGATGTAGCGAAAGATGTCTTTGCCGCGACGATCGATTATCAATACCCGAACGAGGTTCGGTTGCGTGGGTATCAACCGTTATATGAAGGAGATTCAGTCACGATCGATAAGGTCTTCGAGGAATTAAGAGTAGCCCATACGCCACTTATTTTTGTCGGAGGCGGTGTTAATCTCTCTGATTCATCAGAGGCGCTAAAGACGCTCATAGAGCAGACCGGGTTTCCGGTCATTTCGACGTTAATGGGTTTGGGTTGTATTGCGTTTGATCATCCTCAATTCTTAGGCATGGTGGGGATGCATGGGACGTATGCCGCAAATATGGCGACGACAGAATGTGATTTGATGTTAGGCATCGGGGTTCGCTTCGATGACCGAGTCACCGGACTTTTGAGTGAATTTGCGCCTAAGGCTAAGATCATCCACTTTGATATTGATCCAGCAGAAATTAATAAAAACGTGGTAGCGCATCTGCGTGTTCTTGGAGATATGAAATGGTCAATACCTGCTCTATCCGGGCGGGTTCAGGAAGTCTCTGGCGAGTTAAAAGAGCAGGTTCGCGCTTGGCTAGAGAAAGTCCGTTTCTGGCAACAGGAAAAGCCTTTAACGTATCCCCGGGATACTGATCTTGTCATGCCTCAGGCGGTGGTTGAGAAAGTCAATCAGTTGACTCAAGGGGAGGCTGTGATAGTTACGGATGTCGGGCAACATCAGATGTGGGTTGCACAATACTACGGCTTTAGAAATTCGCGCTCGTTCCTTACTTCAGGAGGTTTAGGGACGATGGGCTATGGCCTTCCTGCTGCGCTGGGTGCGCAATGTGGGTTGCCTGATCAAACGGTTGTCCTATTTGTGGGTGACGGTGGGATCATGATGAATTGCCAGGAACTGGCCACGGCAGCGGATTATAATTTCCCAGTTAAAATATTGATCTTCAATAATCAGTGTTTAGGTATGGTCGCCCAGTGGCAGAGGATGTTTTACGGTGGACGCTATTCACATACAAGGCTGAAAGGTGGAAACACCGATTTTGTAAAATTGGCGGAAGCGATGGGCGTGACTGGCTTAAGGGTGACTAAACCAGATGAACTTAACCGTGTGCTTGACGAAGCTTGGGCGACTCCAGGCCCGGTCGTCGTGGATATTCAGATCCCGGAAACCATGGATGTCTGGCCTATGGTTCCTTCAGGAGCTCGTTTGGATCAGATGATTTTTGGGGAGGTAGATGAATGAAACATACACTCGCTGTTTTAGTCGAAAATAAACCGGGCGTATTAACTCATATTTCGGCACTGATTAGTCGTCGTGCCTTTAATATTGAAAGTATCGCTGCGGGATACACGGAGGAACCCGATACTACCAGGATCACGATCGTGGTTGAGGGGGATGAGATGGAACAGGAACAGGTGGTCAATCAATTGTCAAAGTTAGTGGATGTCATTAAAATAAGTGACCTTACTGCCGTAGAATCGATTCAACGCGAGTTAGCGTTGATTAAGGTCAAAGCAACGGTCAATACACGGTCGGATATTATAAATATTGTCGAGATTTTTCGGGCAAGCATTGTGGATGTAAACAGAGAGACGATGGTAATCGAACTTTCCGGTGATGGAACGAAGATTGATGCGCTATGCCAAGTCCTCGAAGTTGATCATGGAATTATAGAAATTGTACGAACGGGAAAGATTGCTCTATCTAGGGGACCCATTCCAGCGAAAGCATAGGTAGCTTATTATTACCGTTATAAAAAATAATTGAACCCACAAGAAGCTTACAGCTAAAACTGTAGGCTTTCTCTTTTGACCCCATGCCCATTTTCTTGGGGTTTCAGGGAGATAGACACAACTTATTTACCAATATAATACAATAGTATGTATAGATTAAGGTGGAACCAGAGTCGCGCATGAGAGGTCTTTCTAAGGAAGCAGGGAGAAAATGATTGAGGTTAAAGAACTGACCAAAGTCTATCGTGAAGGACGAGGAATAAAGAACATTAGCTTTCAGGTCGATCCAGGGACAGCGTTTGGCTTCCTCGGCCCGAATGGAGCCGGGAAGACCACGACGATTCGTCTATTAATGGGTTTTTTAAAGCCTGATTCGGGGCGAGTAACGATCAATGATTGTGATTGTTGGGCAGAAAAGACGGAAGTCAAGAAGATTGTCAGTTACCTTCCGGGTGAACTTCATTTTATGGAAACGCTAACCGGGGTGGAATTTTTAAATCTTATGGCAATTTCAACAGGGATTATATTGTATGAAGGACTTTTAACCTGGGTTTACCCGGTGATTGCTAAAAATCCAGCGATAGCAGAGATTGCTCAGTCTATTCCGTCTGCGGTAAAAACAGTGTTCGGGGTGCCGGAAAATGCCCGGACCGATACGTTTGAAGCCTTTATATCAGGTCAGTTTTTTGCGAGGATTTGGGTCATGCTGATGGCCTTATACGGAATAGAAACGGCGAACGCCTTACTTCAAAATGGTGGATGATGGATCTTTAGCCTTTCTAATGTCTACACCGGTCTCCCGAAGTGAGATTATTTCTACTCAAACGGGAGTTTTGATTAGCACCAACGTTCTTTTGGTGGCGGCTACGATCGGCGGAGTGTATTTAGGCACCTATTGTTCAGGCGTTAAAATCGAGCAATGGCGCTATTTAGACTTAGGTCTCTTGGGGCTTTCCTTTTTCTCATTGATAGAAATATATAGTCTCTTTTTCTCAGCTTGGTTTGTTGAGGAAGAACGGGCCTTAACGTATGCTATGGGGTTAACGCTGGCCTTCTACGGTCTAGATATTGTGGGAGGACTTAGTGATAAATGTTCCTGGCTTAAAGATTTATCTCTCTTCCAATGGTTTCAGCCACAAGAGGTCCTAGAAGGAACAACTGATATACAATGTGGCCCATTATTGGGTTTAGTGGCGCTTCAGTTGTCCTTTGGTATTTGACACGAAAGGTCTTTGAGACAAGGGATTTAGCTATTTAGCGGGTTAGACATTTTGAAAGTGGCTGGCTTATCTGGTTTCAGATCAGATGACCAGCCCACTGATTAAACATTGATTAAGTGCGGAAAAAAGAATATTATGGACTTATAAATTGAAGATTTAGCCTATTGACCGAATATATAACATAATGAGAAGAGGAACTGTATGCTTTTGCCGCTTAGTCAAATACCTGAACTAAGTCCCAATCGTCAGGCGTTTCCCTTGATTAAGGAATTTCTCACCAAAAGCGAACGGCTTCAGATTAAGGTTCATGAGCAAAGCGGAGTCAAAGTGATCGATTGTGGTGTTCAAGTTGAGGGAAGTTGGGAAGCCGGCATTTTGTTTGCCGCTGTTTGCCTTGGCGGTCTGGCCCAAGTTACTCTACATTGGATGGACTTCAATGGGCTGCGTTGGCCGTCTGTCGAAGTCGTCACAGATCACCCTGTACGTGCCTGCATGGCCTCACAATATGCAGGGTGGCCTATTAAGATTGGCAAGGGTTTGACGATGGGTTCGGGTCCAGCATGCGCTATTGTTCATAAGGGCAGTCTGTTCAGAATGTTAGGCTATGAAGATGATTCAGAGACGGCGATTATCTGCTTAGAAGGCAGGGAACTGCCGTCAAAGGGGGTCATCCAACATATTTTAGAGGAGTGTCACTGCGAGCCCAATAGGCTCACGATCTTAGTAGCACCGACTGCGTCGCTGGTGGGTTCTGTACAGGTCGCCGCACGAGCCTTGGAAACAGGCTTATTCAAACTTAGGCGATTAGGCTATGATTTAGGAAAGATCGTTTCTGGTTGGGGTGTTTGTCCAATTCCACCCGTAGCGCGCGATACGCTGAGTGGTTTAGGACGGACGAATGATGCCATTTTTTATGGTTCGACCGTATTCTATAACCTTCGAGATGACGATGAAAGATTAAAACAAGTTGTGAAGCAAGTCCCTTCCTGTTCGACGCGTGACTATGGGCTTACGTACATGGAAAGACAGGCCACTAATAAGAACTTTTTTAATATCGACCCAGATCAGTTTACGCCGGCAGAAGTCTGGTTATGTAATCTAGACAGTGGCCGTTCGTTTCATGCCGGAGCCTTAGACCCAGATATTTTACGGAGATCATTTGGGTTGGAAAATGGTTGATAGGGTACTAAAAAAATTAGCTGATATTTAAGCGAAAGTGGTGATTATGGTTGTTTAAGATTACAGAAAATTGCCTAGAAAATAAATCCATGACTGAGTATTACTCTTCAGACGCTAAAAAAGGTACAGAGGAATTCGAACAGCTCATCAAAAAGTTTGAAGCTGAACCACAGTATATATTCCGAATGAGAGACCAAGACTTAGAAGTCTTCTATATCGGCTACTCGGATGATTGTACGAGACCCAGTGGCTTTGATCCTTTAGATATGTACGGAGAGTATTATGGTTGCATGGATATCCAATACCACAATGCCAAGGGCGAGTATGAGAGACTATAGTTATTAAGACCGTTAAGGCGACCCAGTATGTCTTAGAATAGGGGAATTTAGAAATGAGAGGATGAGGGTAATGTATCAAAAGACTGTTTCTATTTTGGGTGATGAGGCCAAGGACTTGTTAGAACACAAATGTAGGACGATCCCCAAAGCGCTGATTCATGTTCCCGGACCGGATTTTATTGACCAAGTGGTTGGTATGACCGACCGATCCAATAATGTTCTGAGAAGCTTAGCAACGCTGTTTAATCATGGACGCCTAGCAGGCACAGGTTATCTGTCTATATTGCCGGTCGACCAAGGCGTGGAACACTCAGGAGCAGCTTCTTTTGCACCAAATCCTATCTACTTCGATCCAGAAAACATCGTCAAACTCGCCCTTGAAGGTGGGTGTAACGCGGTCACTTCAACTTTAGGCGTATTAGGCGCGGTATCACGCAAATATGTTCATAAAATCCCGTTTATTTTAAAGATTAATCATAATGAACTGCTTACCTTTCCCAATTCCTTTGACCAAAAGCTGTTCGCATCGGTTGAACAGGGTTTCCAAATGGGGGCGGTGGGAATTGGTGCGACGATTTATTATGGCTCTGAGCAGTCGGGTCGTCAAATCGAAGAGATCAGCGCAGCCTTTCGACGGGCTCACGAACTGGGCATGTTTACGGTGCTTTGGTGTTATTTGCGGAACGATGGTTTTAAAAAGGACAAGGTTGGCTACGATGCTTCAGCGGACTTGACGGGGCAGGCCAATCATTTAGGCGTTACGATCGAAGCAGATATCATTAAACAAAAACAGGCGACCAATAACGGCGGGTATGTTGCTTTAGGATTTGGTAAAACAAGTCACCTCGTTTACGATAAATTAACGTCTGACCATCCCATTGATTTAACGCGCTATCAAGTGGCGAACTGCTATATGGGAAGAGCAGGACTGATTAATTCTGGGGGCGCCTCAGGAGACAATGACTTACAACAGGCTGTGAAAACGGCTGTTATTAATAAAAGAGCGGGTGGTATGGGCATGATTTCTGGCAGAAAATCCTTTCAGAAACCCATGAAAGATGGCATTGAATTGCTTAATGCCATCCAAGATGTCTACCTTGAGAAAGGCATTGATATAGCTTAACGAGAAAATGAGGGAATGTTATGTATCCAACCAATCTAAACTATAAAATGCCCGCAGAATGGGTGAAGCATTCGCGCACCTTTATTTCTTGGCCAGTTCAGTCATCTATGTGTTATCCAGAAGACTATGGGACGGTTTGCCTTGGTTATACCGAGATTATTCTGGCTATTGCTGAATTTGAACCTGTGACGGTTGTGGTCAATCCTGCTGATTCGGAAAAGCTAACGCATCTATTTCAGAACGATCAGATCGAAGGTCTTGTGATCGATCATAATGATGCCTGGTTACGGGATAATGGACCGACGTTTTTAATCAATGATATAGGCGGCTTAGCAGGGGTCAATTGGCAGTTTAACGCTTGGGGCGGTAAATATGCACCGTGGGATTTAGATGATCAAGTCGCTCCTCAAATTCTTAAGGCTGTCCAGTTAAAATGCTTTAATGCTCCCCTTGTGATGGAGGGAGGTTCCTTTCATGTGGACGGAGAGGGGACACTGCTGACCACGGAGCAGTGTCTTCTAAATTCTAATCGAAATCCTGAACGAACGAGAGAACAGATCGAAGCGGAATTAGAGAGATTCTTGAACGTACAGAAAGTGGTCTGGCTTAAAAAGGGGTTAGACGGGGATGAGACGGACGGACATATTGACAATATCGCCTGCTTTGTGGCACCTGGTAAAATTCTAATTCAGGTATGTGACGATCCTGAAGATAATAATTACGAAATCACGCAGGAAAACTTAAAACTACTAGGCGCGGCGACCGATGCACTGGGAAGAAGGTTTGAATTAGTCCCACTCCAACAGCCACCGAAATTGTTCGCTCCTGGGACTGATATGCGCTACACCTTAAGTTATCTTAACTTTTATTTTGTCAATGGGGGACTCATTTTACCCGTTTTTGGGGGCGAAGCGACAGAAACCGATCGATTGGCGGCTCAGGTATTAGGTAAACTCTTCCCAGAAAGACGAATTCGCACGGTGAATGGCATGGCCATTATCCGCGAAGGCGGCAATGTGCATTGTATAACGCAACAGATGCCGGAGGGTGTCGTATGAGAAACGTAAAAGTAGCGGCGACGCAGATGAGTTGTTTTGGAAGCATTGCTGAAAACATTGAAAAGGCGGACAGCTTGGTGAGGGAAGCCGCTAATAAGGGTGCACAAATTATTCTGCTTCAAGAGCTGTTTGAAACTCCGTATTTCTGTCAGAAGGAGAAATCCGAGTATTATGTTTATGCAACGGAATTGGAATGCAATAAAGCGGTTCAACATTTTAGACAAGTGGCAAAAGAGCTTCAGGTGGTGTTGCCGATTAGCTTCTATGAGAAGAAGAATCAGGCCCGTTACAACTCTCTAGCTCTGATTGATGCCAATGGAGACGTGCTGGGGAAATATCGCAAGAGCCATATTCCGGATGGTCCAGGTTATGAAGAGAAATTCTACTTTAACCCAGGAGACACCGGTTTTAAGGTCTGGAATACTCGCTATGCTAAAATTGGAGTCGGGGTTTGCTGGGATCAATGGTATCCCGAGGCGGCACGATGTATGGCTTTAATGGGCGCTGAATTGCTTTTTTACCCGACGGCTATTGGCTCAGAACCAGAAGATGGTTCCCTTGATTCCAAGGACCATTGGCAGACCTGTATGCTCGGGCATGCCGCCGCAAACTTGATTCCTGTCGTAGCCTCCAATCGAATTGGGGTTGAGGAAGACGAAGAGTCCTGCATCACGTTCTATGGCTCCTCCTTCATTGCTGGGCCACAAGGTAACAAGGTGGCAGAGGCTGGCCGGACAGAAGAAACGGTCTTAGTCGCTGAATTCGATCTGGAGCAGCTTGAGAGACAAAGGTTGGAGTGGGGAATATTTCGGGATCGCCGGCCTGACTTATACCGCCTAATCTCATCCTATGATGGGGAACTGACCATCATAGGGACTGATTAACCCTGGTGGCAGAAGATCTTGACTCATGAATTTGGCTAGTTTGGTGATACTAACAGTAGGGTCAGTTAGCGAAATCTGTGATGAGAAAGGTCGGGCTACAATGGAAGAAGTGATCAATTTTTTAAATGAGAACAAGATGGGGAATTTAGCAACGGTGGAAAATTTGGAGCCGAGAGTGAGACCTTGGGGATTTATGTATGAAGAAGGCGGAAAATTCTTTTTCTGTACCGCTAATACTAAGGATGTTTATAAGCAGTTAAGGGCAACCCCTTTCGTAGAATTCTCAACGACTTCCAGTAAAATGGTATGGGTAAGGCTGCGGGGAGAAGTTAAGTTTTGCGATGATTTAAA
>DHWG01000107.1 GCA_002413075.1 Desulfosporosinus sp. UBA5188
TTATCCATAGAATGTACCTCCCTTTATATAAAATAAATATAATTATAACATAATTTGTAAAATAGAGACTTGCATACCCCAAAGAAAAAGGGCTGGAAACTGTAAAGATAATACCCCCAGCAACCGCTTCACCCGTCGAAGCAACTGGTTTGGGCGATATTATAAATATTATTGCGTCCAAAGAGTTTAAAGCTGAGTAGTGTAAACTCTTGCATGACCGTTTTAGCGGATACAAACGGGACATAATCTTTTCCATCAATTCCGCCATAAGCGTCATGAGATAATCTTTGCTGCGTTGCCATTTACGTTGCCACCTTTCATAAACACGTCATTACGCGAATCATTAATCTGTTATAAATATGTCCACTGACCGCGCACATATCACTTTCTTTCATTAGCAAATTTCACTTGTTTCAAGTATATAATAGATATATACTTGAAACAATAGGATATTACAGAATATTTATAATCTTAGGATAGATGTCCTCCTGGGGAATACATTCATAACATACAAGGGTTTTTAGTGCAATGCCTTTAGCTTTAATCTGTCAGTGGAATTATAACAAACTGATACATCTCCAAAAATTTGAGGGCACCTTTAAGATCAACTTCGTTTCGAAAATGCATCTCTCGTTGTAGCTCGTCCATTATGTAGGGAGAATATTTTGTTACGAACCACTCATTTTCCTTTATGTACAGGACGAGATCCGCTTCCTCCCAAGCTCTACTACGGATTTTTTCGAGAAGGTCTGAAAAATTTACGTCATTAGGTAAAACAATGCGTTCTATTTGACTAGACCGACGTTTAATATCTAACCCAGATACAGCTCGTAGCAGCCAAATTAACGTATTACAAATCACAGTTCCCACAAAGGGCTCAAAAATAAGGTGATCACGCAATTCCCAAGCGACGCGTTGACCAGAAGATATACCATACCTCTCATAGTTTCGACGTAGTCCCTCGAGACTTTGAGAAGCTGTAGCATCGAGATACTGAAATTGCTCCTCTGAACACAAAACCTCAAACATCGTTTCTGCGATTTTACGATTAATCTTACCGGGATCACTGAGATACTTTGGCTTTTTACCATTCGACGCTGCTTGGACGTATATCTTATTTTTATGGGTATCTATAGTCTTAATGGTCCACCGCTTGCCAGCTAAGATAATATTTTCCCCAATTTCAAATCTGACCCCTTTATCGAGCTGTCCAATCTTTCGAATGCCACTGTACACATCATAGTAGATGGCGACCATAAACACCGAGTAAAAATCTTTCCCTCTTAACAGTCTCTCTCCCTCTAACCCAACAATATACTCATTGAGCCCAGGAACGATCTCTAACATCTCAGTATGAACCATATGTCTGATTAAGTTGACGATATTATGCTTGGGGAGCTTATAAAAAGCGGCGTTTTCTTCGAGACAATGTAGCAGCTCACTCCAAGTTACACCATTAAACTCTTGACAGAGAGAGATAATTTGGTGAAAGAGAATATCATAGGGCCCGGGATAACCTGTTGCAGGCTCAATCCAGCCTTCCAGCATGAGCTTCATAACGGCAATCGACTGGACTAAGCTATCCCCACTGGTCGTATACATTTGAAGGAACTGAGCATCCCCTTGCTTTCTCCCAGACCGACCCATGCGTTGCTTAAGGGACGAAACAGTAAACGTGGTGTCCATCTGACATACAAGATCGATCGCGCCTATGTCGATACCGAGTTCAAGCGAGCTGGTACAAATAATACTTTGAGGAGTTTTTGAAGTCGCCAACTTTTTCTCTACGTACTCTCTTTCAGCTTTGTCGATGGAGGAGTGATGAGCAAAGTACCCCTCCTTGATCCCTTCCTTTTCTGCCAAACGGTTCAGCATCACAGTCGTTTCTTCAACCGTGCCTCGACTATTACAAAAGATGAGTGATTGATAGTTTCTCGTGACCTCACGAAGATCTTCAAACAGATCTATTGGTATTTTTCCATCCATTCCGGCTGGAAAGTGCAATAAAGAAACCTGAAGTTCTTTTCCCTCATCAGAAGCTTCGACCACTTGAACCTCTTCAGGTCTCTTATGATTGATCCAACGTTGTATTAAATCGAAATTTTGGATCGTTGCTGATAGACCAAGGATCCGTGGACGAACCCGGGTATACGTTTCCATCCTCGATAATAGGGAACGAAGTTGTGTTCCTCGCTGAGAGTCTAGGAAAGTGTGAATTTCATCAATCACAATGAACTCTACTCCCTGAAAAAGGCTTTTTAGATGTTCGGTCTTGTTTATAAACAAGCTTTCAAGGGATTCAGGGGTAATCTGAAGAATACCAGAGGGTTTCTTCAGAAGTTTATTTTTTTGACTTTGACCGACATCTCCATGCCAACGATAAATTTCGATGTCACAGTTTTTGCATAACATTTCAATCCGTTCAAATTGATTGTTAATTAACGCTTTGAGCGGAGAGATATAGAGAACCTTTAACTCAGCTCGAGCACCTGCCTCTATCTTCGTAATAATAGGTAGAAACACAGCTTCGGTTTTCCCCGAAGCTGTGTTCGCTGAAACTATGATATCTGAGTCAGTTTGGATAATTAGCGGGATCGTTTGGTCCTGAACCTGAGTAAAACGCTCCCACTTCATCGCCCAAATCTGCTGTTGCATCTTTATTGATAAGAGCTTAAAAGTATCCAACGAATTCTCCTCCATATTCGCATTAGGGGCACGATGCATGGTGCCCTTGTGGTGGAACAGATGACACAAAAGGATACGACAGGAAATGGGCACGATGCATCGTGCCCCTACGCCGAATGAAACCGTCCCGTTGCTGTACTTTTGGCATTCTGGCTGTCGGAATTATCCTGAACACCAAATATCTTCGTTCGGTCAAACTCCGGATTTTGCTGAAGAATATTGAGTCCTCCAATAAATGTCCGGATGATATCACTCGCCGTTAAATTCTCAACAGCTCCCGGCCTAGAATATTCCTGAATAATAAATGAGCGGATTTCTCCTCCTATAACGGTTGGCTCATAGTCATAATGAAACGCATGGATTGCCACAAGATTCTTGAGCAAGAGGAACAATTCTTCATGTTTAAGAGGCGTCAGTTTAATAACGGGTTGAGATAAATCTCGAAACTGACTACTTTCGAACTTGTTTAAGACGAGTCTTCTTTTGATGGCTTCATAACTATAAAGGCCTCTGCGCTCGTCTTCTAGAAACTCAGGCGTGCCACTAAAGATGATGTATAGGCCCGAGACATTTCCCTGAAGCGTATCGTTAAAGATCTTGAGTATGGTTTCATAGTTCTTATCCCGAGCTTGCGGATGAGTTATTTTATAGAGATTAATCGCCTCATCAAAATTGACGACTAAGCCAGAATACCCGATTTGGCGGACGAATTGAGCGATGACCTTAATGTAATCATAGTAATTAGAGTCATTAATAATATCTCTTACACCAAGGTCTCCTCTAGCTTCGGTTTTGGTTGAATATTCACCCCGTAGCCAACGAAGAGCACTCCGCTGTAAACTATTGTTGTCTTCAACAAACCCTTTAAAATATTGCATAAGAACTCGTACAAAATCAAAGCCACCCACCAACCGATCCATTTTGGTGGCGGTTTCAGCAATCTCGTGTTCCACGTCTTTAATGAATTGCGGATTATCATACGCTACTGACCCATACCCTTTTTCTTGCATGGTTTTTGTCTGCACGTCACTGATCCATTGATCCAATATAATGGGTAAGGCATTCCCATCAGGAGACGTAGCGACACTAAGATTCTTCATCATTTCAGAATACGTAGCGACAGACTTACCCTCGGAGCCATAAAGTCGGCGATTGGTATCAAAATCCACTTTACCCACCACGAATTTCTCGCTGAAGGCGACTTGTTGGATTAAGGCTTGCAGAAATGTTTTGCCCGAACCAAAGGGTCCAATAATAAATTTAATTAAAGAAGCCCCATCTTTTACAGCCTCTAAATCCTTTAAAATTTGAGTCACTTCTTCTTTACGTCCCACCATAATGTGTTCTAGACCCCTATTGGGAACAACGCCCCCATATAATGAGTTTAGAATTGCTGTTGAATCTTTCTTTCGAAGTTTTCCCGCCACTGATCTCACGCCTTCCTGGCAAGGCTAAAAAGCACTTGCTCGAAATCTTCATTAAGCCTTAGAATATCTGCCTCTTGTTCAATGAGGTTGTCCCCCAAATATTCCAGCGCCTTACCGTTCACTGTACTGATAAATACACCCATCATAATACCATGAGACTTGAGCGTTTGCATCACCTCTTGAGTTGCTCTTGTCAGATGTTTGAATCCGCGAAGAAATTCGGTTTCTAGCTCATTTAACATGGCAAGGAAGCACTCAACATCCTCATCTAAGGACAGCGGTGAAGGAAGATTAAGCGTTTGCTTTTGCAACTGATCATGCTTAAAATTCTTCGGTATTTCGAGGTCATTCCTCTCTTCTGAGAGATCAGACTCTTCTTCATCATACCAAAGTGCGAAAATTTCTAATAACTCCTTGCTCTCTTTATCCAAGGTATTAATCCTCTCTAAATTAAACTCTATCAAAGGGCTTGTCGCAATGTGCGGTTCAGTGGGTTCAGGAGAATTTGGAACGGGACTACCTAATACTCTATCGCCTCTATCCTTTGTTTTCACGAAACGACCTTGAGCGATAAGTGCAGGTTCAGATTTATCCAGGAACAACTGAACCAGTACATTTTTAAACCCCTCCGGTAAGCGGGCTTCATCCACGCTTAATTGGCGTTTTTCTCCGGCGATTAGTCTAGCAACGTTTTCGGCTAAGCGGAATAATGCGGTAAGATCCTCTCTCATCTTGAGTGTTGGCCTGCGGTTAACTTCTAGTTTTCTCTGAACCTCGCGACCTATTATAGCGTTGCGGAACATTTCACGTTCATACCCGGTTTTATCAATTTGAGGAATCCATTCGTCAATCAAATTTTTCCCCTGTGCTTGATATTGAGTTTCTAAAATCGAGACAGATGCTTTAAAGACTTTGTATACAACATTTCTATTCTCTCTGAAAATCTTCGTTTTTCTATAGTTAATAAATCTTTTCCAAAAGGTAATGGAAACAGTCTGCAGTTTGTGCTCACATCTTTTTAGGTTCTCGTAATCAGAATTTTCATGGGTTTGTAATTTATCGACCCACTTCTTTTCAAGCTCAGAGTCCCCTAACTCATAACAAAAATCGCCGATCCATTGCGGCAAAAAATGAGCCAAAGCAGAGTGCTTATCATAAAAGTTCATATATACCCGATCAAGCATACTTAAGTTAAAAGCTGCCTGATCATTAAAGGTATAGTTCAGAAGTTCATAAACAAAGATAAAAATATAGCCAGGATTAGTATCTATGTAGTTACCACTCAAAACTTCTTTTCGCCAGTAGAAATACCATTTCATTTGAGTCTCATCAAGGCTTTGAAAAGAAGGCCAGTAGGACTTAAAGGGAATTGAGTTTGCCTGTTTTTCCTGTCGCTTTGAATAGGCCACTGAATCAAGACAAAAGTTTGGATTTTCCCTTCGAAGTTCAACTGATTGCAAGGGCATCCTCTTCAAATCTCTCACAAATTCTTTAACCTGGAACGGCGTTTTTACATGTCGGTAGTCTGGCAAAATAATGGTTTCGATATCATAAACTAACGCTTCGGAGGGTTGAAGGCTCTCCTTATGAACGAGCTCAATGGCACGTTTGATATTATACTTATTAAATACCTTCAAAAGATTATTAATCATTTTAGTCATGCGCCCTTCTAGCTCCTGGAGTTCCGCCCACATTTAGCCCTATCCATTAATTATAGCACAAATGTCCACAAGAGCCTCTACTCCATTTGCAAATGGAATAGAGGCTCTATGTAATCAAACCTTGCCCTTGTCTTCCAGTCTCTTAACTGCAAAATGAGCGTTCTCAAGGATCTGTGCTAAAACGATCAAAGGGGTGGTCGCAACCTCACGGTACATCCGGTGGGTATATAAGTGACGAACGTTGGGAAACTGTTGTTTAAATAATCTCCGTGCCTTGTCACCCGCATAATCTGCATCCAAGAGAACGCATACTTCATCATCACTATGCTTGACGATCAACTGTTCCAACTTATCCAGCCCCAATGTTCCAAAGGTGCAGGAGATTTCCACAGGTTCATTCAAAAGCTGTAGCAAACGTTATTTATCAGTGATTCCTTCGACTATAATGACTCTGCCCATTATCTCACCAATACTTTCTCATAATTGAGAATCTTCCACCCCATCAAGCCAGTCATCAATGACCTTCACAACAGATTCGATGCAACCGTCTTGAAAAGGAGATACTAAATTGGCTAACTCGGTCAGCTCTAGAAAGGACTTACTGCCTCCAGCATGGCAAAGCCTCAGGTAATCGACCCAGGCTGTTTCGCGGTTCTCTCGGGACCTTTTCCAGAACTGAAAGGCACAGATTTGGGCGAGGGTGTAATCAATGTAATAAAACGGATCGCCAAAAATATGACCTTGTTGATGCCAATAACCACCACGTTCCAGATAATTGTTGTCCTCATAATCACGATGAGGTAGGTATTTCTTTTCGATTTCTCTCCAGGCTGCTTTCCTATCTTCTGGAGTAGCCTCCGGGTGAACATAGACGAAATGCTGGAATTCATCAACCGTCACCCCGTAGGGTATAAAGAGTAAAGCCTCACTCAAGTGAGTGAACCTATATTTCTCTGCATCTTCCTTAAAGAAAAGTTCCATCCAAGGCCAGGTAAAGAATTCCATGCTCATCGAGTGGATCTCACAGGCCTCTGAGGTTGGCCAATGATATTCTGGGATTTGATAATTCTTGCTGCAATACACTTGAAAAGCATGCCCTGCCTCGTGCGTTAATACATCAATATCGTCGGAGGTACCGTTAAAATTGGAAAAGATATATGGCACCTGATAATGACTAATATAGGTACAGTAGCCACCACCGGCTTTACCCTTTTTAGAGACTAAATCCATCAAGTCATTGTCCACCATGGACTTAAAAAACTCGCCTGTCTCAGTGGACAACTCATTGTACATGCGTTGTCCATTGGCCACAATCCACTCTGGATCTCCCTTTGGCATTGCATTACCCGTTTGGAAATTAAACTTCTCATCGTAATAGGGCAGATTTTCCGATCCCAAACGTCTTCTCTGTCTTTCTCTCAGTTTACTTGCTACAGGAACGATACAATCAAGGACCTGCTTGCGGAAGTTTGCCACCATGGCTGGAGTGTAGTCCGAACGAAGCATCCTGGCATACCCGAGTTCAATGAAATTTGGGAAACCTAGTTTCTCAGCCATACGTGCTCGAACTTTGACCAAGCTATCATAGATCTCATCAAGCTTCACTTCATTCGCGGTAAAGAACGCGTATTTGGCCTCATTGGCTCGCTTCCTCATAGCTCGATCCATCGATAATTGGAACGGAACCAAGCCAGGTAAATTTCTTTCTTCGCCTTCAAACATAATTTTAGCTGAAGCGATGAGCTTGGTATATTTACTGGATAGTTTGTTTTCCTGTTGTAAATCCTGTATGATTTCCGGGGCAAAGGTCTTAAGGGTTAGATCAGCTTTTGTGAAAAGCTGTTTCCCCCACTTTTCTTCTAGGGCCTGTCTAAACTTAGAGTGAACTAACGATTGATAGTACCGGGAAATTAAGCCCTGATAAAGTGGCGTGACTTCGTCAAAATACGTCTGTTCCTCTTCGTAAAACGAGTCATTCGTGTCGACGGTATGGCGGATGATCACAAGCTGCTCCATGGTTTCAAATTCGCTTCTTAGCGTATTCACCGCTACCATCAGCGCGTCCTGTTGCTCGAAATTCCCTGCCTGATCAAACTTAGACAAAAGATCAGAAAATTTGAGTTCCAGCTCAGACAAAGCTGGCCTTCTGTAAGTAAACTCCCCAAACTTCATTGGTTTCACCTTCCTTGTGTCACAATATTATAGGGAATGTGTATTTATACGTCTATTTTCTCAACATCAACCCCTTGATCGCTAATAACCACCAGACCCGTGTCCCCTTTTAGCTCTGAATTGTGAATTGTCGTATAGGGTTTCCCCACTTCTTTGGCCAATTTAATATATTTGTCGGTGAACTTAAAACTAAGGTCTCCGTTCAGTAACATTTTTAAGGTCCTTTTATCCTTAAGGGCTTCTATAATTTCAGGAAAAAGAGAAGGGCTGGCAACCTGCTTTTTTGAAAGCATTCGAATAACTCGCTCTTTGAATTCCCCGAGATATAACATTTTTTCTCCCTTTTTGAGTTCTGGTACGCTGTCAACCCCAACTGTAAGAGCTTGTTCTAGTCGACTCTTTTTACTCAACGTTCCGATTTCATCGCTTTGATGTTCACTTTCTGTTGTCATGTAATTTACTCCCTCTTTGAGGTTATTTTGGTATCTTGAATTATAGTTTACGGTTCTTCTATATTTGATACCTTTATAAGAGCAGGACTCCAGTATTAAATCACGAATACATTGTAAAACCCAAAACAGGAGTGATCACTATGAAACCCATAAAACTATACACCAGAAGAAAATTTATAAGCCTCGGGCTAATGGGTGCTCTAGGCTTAACCGGAGGTATCAACGTTATCGATAAAGCATTCTCAGCGCAAGGAAAAAATATAATTGGACAAAAGCTATTTAAACCAAATTTTCTCCCTACTCCTACGGACTGGTCAAACGATGAAGTCACGATCGCCTGGCTCGGCCACGCCAGTTTTTTAATTAATTTTTTTGGTACGAGAATCCTCCTTGACCCTGTCTTGAACTCAACAATTGGTATTACTCCTGTCGGTAACTATACCATAGGTCCAACCCGATATATAGCATCAGCTTTGAACAGTGACGAAGTTGGTCCCATCGATTTATTACTAGTCTCGCACGCTCATACAGATCACTTTGATTATCCAACGTTACGCAAGCTACAATCATCTAGCACCCTTGCTGTTACTGCCCAAAATACACTTCCCTTGTGGGAAGGCATGAACTATCAATCTGTTGAAGAACTACACTGGCGAAATAGCAAGTCTTTCGCCGGTGTCATGGTTAAGGCGATCGAAGGCAAACACTGGGGAGCTCGAATTCCCTGGAAAAAAGGCATGGAAGCCAACAGCTTGCTCTTATCTAAAAACGGTATAAATCTGTTTTTCGGTGCCGATACAGGCTACACTGAACTCATTAAACAACAACTTGAAGGAATACCAATTGACCTCGCTATCATGGGTATTGGGGCCTACTCTCCCAAATCCTTTGAGGCTAAACACGCTACTCCAGAACAGGCTTGGAAAATGGGTGAAGAAATCTCAACAAAATGGATGATACCCATGCATTGGGGTTCGTTCAAACTATCCCAAGAGCCGATGGAAGAACCTATGGCCAGGTTCCTCCAAGCGGCATCGGGTCAAATAGAAAAGGTAGTAATCCAAGAAACAGGCGTTACTTGGATACTACCACGCTAAGAGATTTTAAAGGCAGCCCCTTACTTATTGAAAACAATCGATGGGAATAGCTTTGCTTTAGTGCCCACGAGATAAAGTATAGATTAACCTCACATCCTGCACAATAACTACTAACGTTAGACTTAGGCATATCAAAGGGTAAGCAGCCAAGAAACAGCACCATAGAAATAAAGCATCATATAGAGAGCAAAATTGGTGAGTAAAGTAACCGCTATATAACGCCGAAAATCTATCCGAGGTTTAAGATTCTCAACTATAATTCTTCAATTCACTCCATCTGAAGCAGACTAACCGTCAACGATCAATTTCGTTCCCAGCTTAGTCTGCCTTTCCCAAAAGGGTCTGTCAAAATGACATCCCCCATATTGCAAAAAAACGCTCACACGGAGCCATACCTTCAACATCAACTCTACTTTAGTTCCACACTGTTTGTTAAATTCACTGTGAAGAATTCGCCTTTCTTCATCTCAATATGTCCGGAACTATAAGGCTTGTTCTCTATCGTGATATATACTTTATTAACACCGTAATACGTTCCAACCGTATTAGTAATGCTTTGTAAAATCAAGCTCTCATAGCCAGACCCCGCATTCATTTCGCTCAGTAATTCTTTACTGAAATCTATATAAGCCCTGTTGTCCTTATTTAGATAAAGACTTCTTATTTTAACGTTCGTACCCAACACCCGGCCTAAATTGTCTTTCGGCAGATCTTTAAACGCATGTTCAAAAATTAGTTTTGTGATGTCATTGGTCTTAAAGGAAAGTTGCTTATTAATAAAATACAGTTTATCGACATTTGCATTTGGATAATAAAATTTCACAGTTTGAATCAGTGGAACATTAGTCTCAAGTTTGATTAAGGTAGAAGAAACTTCAGATCCATTTGAAGTAAAAACAGATTTCACAAGACCAATATTGGGTGCATAATAGTCTTGTGTTTTACTCTCTTTACTCTCTGTCGTAACCTCTAGAGTTTTATAAATGCCCATAGGGGTTGTTATAGCCACTTCCATCTTTGAGATGGAGCGTTTTCGACCATCCTCAAGAGTCCAGTTGGTTCCAAGCGCTAAGGGTTCTTTTAAGAGAATTTCCACATTTTTACTAGGCACTTGTTGGGTTAAATTCTCCCGGTAATAACATTCTGCTCTCGATTGAAGTATCCGTAGCTCGCCATCCTTATTTTCTAGCACCTTCACCATTTCCGTACCACCGTTATTAGATCTTATCTGGACACTGTTTTCCGATTTATAGTCTATGGAGACATTGTAAGAGGCGTACTCATTTCCTTGACCCTCGTACACATACTTTGTGTTTTCTTTATACGAATAATAATCCTTAATGGTCAGTGGTTCTGCCTTAGTTTCTGGGGGAGTCGTTTTAACCTCCTTAGTAGGCTTCACAGCTTCCTGGCTAGGCCTCACAGCCTCCTTGTTGGAGCAACTGCTTAGAAAAACAAGCGATAAAAGCATGCAGATAATTAAGAGAAGCTTTTTCATGACATACCTCCTCTATAGTTTTATATTATTATAACACTATTCAGCTTAATTAATCACCCTTGATTAACCTAAGAATCCAGAGCATATTGTGACTAGAAAATGATTAGTGATTGTCCCTAATAAGAAATAAGCGGCATTTAGTTCATGCCGCTTATTTCTTATTTTACTCTGAGGTATTTATTTCAACCTTTACAATAAACTGCCTATAATCTAAATTCACTGGTATCAAATTCAGTTGATAACGCAATAATTCTACCCTTCTTTGACGATAAAAAAACTAAAGTTTGCTCTATATACAGCAAACTTTAGTTTTATGTCGGGTCATAGTGTCATTCTTAATGTACTAGAAACGGTTTGACCTCTTCAAGCGCCTTTTCTAATCCTTCAATGGCTTGTTCATCCATTTTTCCTGACTTACGCATCCTTTGGATTAGTTCTTCAGGGGTAAGATTCTGCGTCTTCATCGTCGAAACAATATCTTGCTCATCTTTAGTTAAATCTTTCCACTCTCGCACAAACAAACACCTCCGCTTATACTTAAACAGTGACCTGTTTAGTCATTAGTATTTGAATGATGATCCATTTCTATGCACGAGATCTTCTCACATCAGCAGTTGTCATCAGGGTGGTTCATCCTTATCGAACAACTTCCTGAAAGGAACTTGCAAAGAAACTCCGAGAAAGACATACAGCCCCTCATAGAATAATGAGAAAAGTTAACCCATATAGTATATATGAGTTAGTCTTTGTGTGGAGGTGGTTCCAATTAGAGCGAGAGAGTTGGGTCTGGACTTTGGTACCCTGCCAACTGGAAAATTCAATGCCATTACCGATGTGCCCGGGGTAACTGTCGGTCACGTGAGTTTGATCCATGGTCAGGGTAAGCTTATCCCCGGCCAGGGACCAGTTCGCACCGGGGTCACCGCAATCCTGCCACATGGCGGAAATCTATACACCCAAAAATGTCCGGCAGCAGTATTTCCGTTCAACGGGTACGGCAAATCCATCGGCATGATGTATATAGAAGAACTTGGAATTTGTGAAAATCCGATTTTGATCACCAATACCATGAGCGTTGGGGCGGCTCTAGAGGGCGCAATTGACTGGGTGCTTAAGCACAACCCTGGTGTGGGTATCTCAGAACGGACGCCGAATATTACGGTCTTTGAATGTGACGATGGGTATTTAAATGATACAAGAGGCAGGCATTTGAAAAGGGAGCATGCCTGGCAGGCCATTGCCTCAGCCACCGGTGGACAGATTCCGGAGGGCAACGTCGGAGCAGGCGTCGGAATGAGTACCTTTGCCTACAAGTCCGGGGTCGGTACCTGTTCCCGCATTGTGAAGAACAACGTGGGAACCTGGACTTTAGGAGTGTTAATGGTCTGCAACTTTGGCGAGCGAGAGGATTTAATCATTAAAGGCATGCCTTTTGGTCGCATGTTTCCAGTAAAGGAAGCCCCGTCGAATCGCAACTCAAATATTACAATTATTGCCACCGATGCTCCCTTAACCTGCGCCCAGTTAAAACGCCTAGCCAAAAGACCCCCGTTGGGCTTAAGCAAATTAGGAAATATTTGTCGCTGGGGGTGCGGAAATATTGAAATGGTCTTTTCAAATTATCCCTGGCTTCATCCCAAAGAACAACCCCAAATCATTGACAGCGCAAAGTTTCTCGACCCCTTTATTGAGGCGGTGGTTGATGCCTCGGAGGAGGCATGTCTAAACGCCTTATTCCAGTCGGAAACCATGGTTGGAGTGGACAATCACGTCCGGGAAAAAATTCCCGTAGAGAAAATCATTGCATATCTCAGAGGCTCTAACCGCCTAAGGCCTTATGGCGTTCCTTCTTTCGATCAGTATTAAGTGGTGACTACTTAAGTTATTTATAAACAAAATTTGTTAGTCATTCAAAGTTAAATTAAAACAGGTAAAGATGTTTGTTGCAGAACATCTTTACCTGTTTTTGGCATGAAGGCTATAACTACAAAAATCATTTCCCGATATAATAAAATTTCTATTTAAATCCATCAGGTTTTCTATTCTGAATCGTCTCGTGAACCTCTTCCGCTTTCAGATCAATTATTTCCATATGGTTGTATGGTTTAGTCTGGAATTTCCCTGGTTTTCTTTTCATAAAGAAATAACGGTAGATTCCTAATAAAGTCACTACTGCGACTGCCCCTAAAATGAACCAAAAGGATACTATTAATAGTGTGACAGTGATTAATAGTAGCGCTATCGACCCTAGGATTTTATAAATCTTTTGCATTGAAATCCTCCTTAACCCCAAAATTGACGGGCAAAAGTCTACCCAATAGTATTATATCAGAACCTTTTGCTAAGTAGTTTAATAATAACCAAATTCCAGAATCGTTAGACTTAAAGGACCATCGTAGTATTGCTCATAAAGTATATTTATACTATAATTACATAACCCCCTAACCCCCCTGCGGTATTATAATTAAATTAAGGAATGGAGATTTTCACATGAAAAATAGTTGGATAAAATATTCGTATCTCTTTACAATTTTATTTTTTATCTTGGGTTTTTTTAATATTGCCTTTGCCTGGCTAGGCTTTTTCTGTCTGATCATGCCGTTTGTCTTCGTAATCAAGGACAATAAAAGAACTTGGTGCCAAAGCTACTGTCCCCGATCAAATCTCTTCACCCGACTGTTTTCTAAAATAGGCGCCAAGAGTACTATCCCAAAATGGTTAATAAACGGTCGAGGAAGAAAGATTATGCTTGTGTACTTCTCGATTAATTTCGCCATGATATGTCTATCCACATTAATGGTAGTTCTTGAAAAAAGAGACCCTTTAGAAAAAGTGAGATTTTTAATGGCGTTTCAATTACCATGGGTTATGCCCAATCTACTAGATATTGGAGTTATGCCTGATTGGGTAGTACATCTAGGATTTAGAGTTTATTCCATGATGTTTACAACAACGATCATTGGCCTCATGGTTGGTTACTTCTACCGAGCCAGAACCTGGTGTGCAATATGTCCGATGGGCTCTTTATCCAGTCTAGCTTTGAGAAAGCAAACTACCATAGTTCCCGAAAATTTGAATCAACTTAAAGCCGAAGCGGTACAAATGCCCATTACCAAAGCCTAATAAACTTGTTGTCTTGGATGTAACCGGTGTTAGTCATCATGTAGGGAAATGGAGGGCAAATAATGCAATTGCAAAACTATTTTGACGAATTCAGAGCTAACTCAATCGGCTATAATCAAGTTTTCAAGACGCATTTCGGGAATGTCAAGATGGTTTATGCAGATTGGACTGCTAGCGGTCGGATGTATGGCCCAATTGAGAATAATATTATTAATAATTTTGGACCTTTTGTTGGAAATACCCATACCCAGTCAAGTGAGACAGGAATGTTGATGACACAGGCCTACCATATTNNAGAACCTGGTGTGCAATATGTCCCATGGGTACTTTATCCAGTCTGGGTTTAAGAAAGCCTAATACTAAGGTGAGCTCAGAAGAAGTGCCTCTATCTTAAGCCATCCACTCATTAAGCGGTCTTCTTCAGAGGTTGGGAATAATCTGCATAATCTGGCATAAACCATTTAATTCCTATACTTTTTTTACTGTTTCTGTCTGGCCCATTTCTCTGCAATTCCTCTCTAGCAATAAGCTTCAGATTTAACAAAAGAAACGTTTTGTCTGGTTAATCTACATAAAATGTCAATCCCCTAATTTCATCTAATGTAGGAGTTGCATGTCCTAGCACAGGATCCTTGATGGTATTAATATTGATATACGTTTTACCCTCAATTTGGACACTATTATAGCGAAGAAACTTTTCGGTTCTAGCATAGTCCAGCAGTCGTGAAGTTCGGGCTACTAACACCTTACCTTCATCTTG
>DHWG01000033.1 GCA_002413075.1 Desulfosporosinus sp. UBA5188
GTATCATGAAATTTATATTTTTAATACTATTCTTCACAAATTATAAAAATCCTTCAAGAAAAATATCTTTCTACTATAAATGATCTCATAATCTAAAACAATGGTTTTAGATTATGAAGCGATTACTTTTAGAGAAACAGGACGGGTTCTTTTCCGCTGTTTCTCTAATTTTTTATATTTTGGATCATTAAGGTATATCACAAACCATAGAATGGAATATAATACCATAAACCCATGGAAGGAGGTTCATAAATCGTGTCTGGAGAAAGTAAGAAAGTGGAAGATATGAACTATTTTGAATTAATAGCATGGCTAGGTATCGGAAGCTCCCATCCGGGAGGTTTCCCTGCTACGCAACAAAACTTGGCCGCTATGCAAATAGAGACAGAGCAATATGTTCTTGACGCTGGTTGTGGCAGCGGTCTCACCGCTTGTCACTTGGCCAAAACAACAGGTTGCAAAATCATAGGAATAGATATTAGTGCTGAAATGGTGGAGAAAGCATCCCTAAGGGCGGAGAAAGAGGGAGTTTCTCATTTAGTTCAGTTTAGGGTAGCCGATGTTTATGATCTACCCTTTGACGATAACCACTTTGATTTTGTGATGGCTGAATCCATTACAGTCTTTCTAGACAAAGTGAAAGTATACCAAGAGTTCTATCGTGTCCTCAAGCCAGAAGGCAGAGTTGCTGACCTCGAAATGGTTATTCTAGCTGAATTGCCCCCTAATATTAGGACGGAGATGAAGGCGTGTTTCGGCTCAGCCACCAATCCATTGCCCTATGAAGAATACCTGGAAGCGTTAACTCAAGCGGGATTTCTGGAGGTAGAGCTAAAGAATCCGCAACGAATGAAGAGTAATGGTAATGTGATCTTATCTGAACTGAAAAAGGATTGGGTGCTGGTCAAAGGACTTGCGGAAAAAGCGAGCTATTTGCCAAGCTTAATGACCAGATTGAGAAAAAATTCAAGTTTTATGAAGAAAAATCGAGGTTACTTTGGCTTTGGTCTGATCTGTGGGCGCAAACCAACGCCTCCGACACCTCCTGCTCGGCCTGAGAAAGTAGGTTTCAAAGACTGGATGCGGAAGTTACTACACCGCAAGTAAGTCTATTAGGGATAGAAGAAGTTCCGACAGACCATAATAATCTTATGAATTCATTAATATGTGAACGTTGAGAGAACGCGTAATCATTGTTATCTAAACCATGGAAGAGAGAACCCAATTAAATGGGTTCTCTCTTCCATGAAACATTATGAATTTGAGTACAAGGTTTGAAGTATGGTAGAATTGAGGAGGTAAGCCTGATAAATGACCTGAAGGTAGGAGGAAGATATATGGAACCATTAACATTATCCGCGAAAATTGAATTTGTGAAATTTATTAAGGAGAAATTCCTTGGTAAGAACTTATATAGTATAGACGTTCTTAGTGTCATAGAAGGTGTTGTGAATTTTGGAGTTGTAGAAAATATTGACTTTGCGGATGATAAAGTTTCAATTTGGGGGGCTGATTCAAACGTATTTTGGATTAATCTGAACGATATTATTAACGTTGATTTTAAACCATTTGAGGAAGACGTCTGTTTGCTGATCGAAGCTGAAAATAAGGTTGAAGTGCGATTTATGGTGGAATAGTGGTATATCGTCTTCTATCTCATTTTTCCTAAAGCTGTTTCAATACGCTCCAGTGCTTTTTGAATATTATCGACCGAGTTCGCATAGGAGAAGCGCAAATAACCTTCACCGTAAGAACCAAAAGCAGTACCCCCTAAACAAGCAACACCCGCATCGATTAGCAGATAGTCTGCAATATCTTTACTGTCTTTTCCGAAGGATTTTATATTAGGGAATACATAAAAAGATCCCTCTGGCAGGATACAACTCACTCCAGAAATTGAGTTTAAGCCATCAACCATAATGTCGCGGCGTCTTTTAAACTCAGCAACCATCGTATCGACTTCATTTTGGGGTCCTTGGAGCGCTTCCATACCGGCCATTTGAGTAAAAGCAGAGGTGCAGGAATTAGAATTAACCATAAGTTGAGCAATTCGCTCAGCTATTTCTGGGTGCATTACGCCGTAACCCAATCGCCAGCCTGTCATGGCATAGGTCTTTGAAAACCCGTCTAAGATAATGGTCCAATCTTTCATACCTGGTAACGAGGCAATGGACAGCGGGTGTGTATCGCCATACACAATGCGATCATAGATCTCATCGGACAAAACAAGTATCCCTTTTCCCCTCACTAAGTCAGCAATGGCTTGAACATCTTCCCTAGTAAAGACGCCACCGGTAGGATTACCTGGGGAGTTAATAATGAGCATTTTAGTCTTGGGCGTAATTAGCTTCGCAAGTTCATGAACGTCTAAGCGGAACTGGTTTTCTTCTCGCAAGGGGATAGGGATAGGGGTTCCGCCCACAAAGCGAATGACCGATTCATAAATGGGAAAGCCGGGATTGGGATAGATCACTTCATCGCCTGGATTCACTGTGGCCATAATGGAAAAAAACATAATAGGCTTTCCGCCGGGGACGATCACGACCTCGGCAGCGGAAGCGTCAACATTTTTATGGGAACGGATGTATTGAGCGATCGTTTCCCTCACTTCAGGAATACCTGGTGCCGGTGTGTAGTGTGTATAGCCACCGTTTAGGGCAAGACACGCGGCATCAATGATATTTTTAGGCGTGGTAAAGTCCGGTTCACCAATTTCTAGATGAACGATATCTTTTCCCTGAGCTTCCAGCGCTTTAGCTTTTGCTAAAACTTCAAAGGCCGTCTCTGTGCCCAGCAAAGACATTCTATCAGCAAACACATGCTTCATATAAACCCTTCTTTCTTCTTTGAATTTATAGTCGGTGATTTACTTTTTATAGACCTCAGGATTCAGACAATTCGGAGGAAGTTCACCCCTCATGGCTGCTAATATATTGGATACCGCGATTGTACCCATTTTGGTGCGAGTCTCAATCGTAGCACTGGCGATGTGGGGACATAGGATGGCATTGTCAAGTTCTTTGAGACCTTCGACCAGTTCAGGTTCGAACTCATAGACGTCAAGACCTGCTCCCCAGATTTCCCCTGCTTGTAACGCCTTCACAAGCGCTAACTCGTCCACGATCGGACCGCGAGACGTATTAATTAATATTGCGGTCTTTTTCATTTGTTTTAACTCTTTTTCTCCGATCAAATGGAAGGTCGAAGGGAGGAGTGGCATATGGATTGAAACAAAATCAGATTCTTGAAGAAGTGTTTCTAGGCTGACGTATCGACCGCCCGTTTCTTTCTCGAATTGCGGGTTAGGCTTAGTGCTTGTATAGAGGACCGTCATATCGAAGGCTTTTGCCCTTTTAGCAAAGGACAAGCCTATTCTTCCTGCCCCAATTATTCCGACCGTTTTGTGAAGGATATCCTGTCCTAGGAAGAGCATCGGTCCCCAACTTTTAAAGCGTCCCAGTCTAGTGTATTGATCGGATTCAACCACTCTGCGAGCGACAGAAAATAATAAAGCCCAAGCCATTTCAGCCGTTGTATCCGTCAGAACTCCAGGCGTATTAGAGATCATAATTTCTCGTTCTGTCGCGGAAGGGATATCGATGTTGTTATAACCGACGGCATAGTTAGCAAAGATTTTGACGCCTTTAGCGGCCTCCATGACCTCGGAATCTATAGGATCAGTCAACAAGCTTAACACGGCATCCCTAGCTTTTACCTTTTCCAGAAGTTGAGGTTTTGTAAGAATTTGGCCCGTGCGATTGACTTCAACGTCGCAGTACTCAGCCAGCATGTCAAGAGCTGTTTCAAGGATCTTGTTTGTAACATATACGTTCCATCTCGTCATTTGATAACCTCCCGATAGGTCGTCTTGTAGACCCTATGAGTATTATACCAGATGCCTTGTGTTTATAACGACTGTGATGTACGTAGCCTGAAAATAGACAAGGCTGAAAGCAATGATTGCTTTCAACCTTGTCTATTTGGTAATATATTGGTAAGATGGATATTACTGAGTGATAACGCGTCTTGCACCATAATAACGACTCGACCAGTACGAACTATCTAATCTTGCATAGGAAACACCGCTATTTGAGGAGTTAATCATGATACCATTACCCACATAAATTCCAACATGCGAGGGTCCAGCCTTATACGTTGAAAAGAAAACCAAATCTCCAGCGACTAAGCTATCTCTAGACACGCTCGTTCCTTGACTATATTGATCCCAAGTCACTCTATTAAGCTTAATCCCAAAGTGTCCATAGACATATTGGACATAACTTGAACAATCAAATTGGGGGTAAGTTCCTCCCCAGGTGTAGGGTACTCCAAGAAAGGTTGCGGCAAAGGATAGTAACTGTCCTACCTGCCCATTCAACTTCATAGGCGTACTTAGGGTGCCCTGTGAATTATCTGTTGTCTGCTGAGAGGCAAGTAGTTGTAGATACTTTGCCTGGGCTTCTGGTTGAGCTTGCAGTTGGTCTCCTGCAAGTAAACGCTGAATATCGCTGGCCTCTTGCTGACCCCGGCTTGCTTGTATGGTCCGTAATTCAGCTGGCGTAAGTGAAGTAATTAAACGTGTCTGCGTTGCTAGTGCTATACTGAGAGCGTCTATTAGTTTCTGATTGGACTGAACTCGATCTGTTAGCTTTTTGGTTTCAGCTTGTTCCAATCCTTGTTTTTCCTTTATTAGCTCAGAATCCTTAGAAATCTTAGTTTTAAGATCTTTATAATAACTGAGAATTGTATCAACATAGCTGGATCTGTCGAGCAGGTCACCAAGGCTTGTCGACCGAACCAACCAACTTGCATACGTCAAATAGGAAGGTGTGCCTTCAGTGTACTGATTTTCGAGGTAGCCTCCAAGAGCTTCAGTGTCGTGTTTCTGCTGGTCAACTAACTTTTGTTGCTCTGCCTCTAAACTTTCAATCGTTTTTTTATGTTGCTCGATCACTTGGGTATCCTGAGGTATAGTCTTATTCAAGACATCCATTGATTCTTGAATTGATAGTGCCTGGATTAAGGCAGAGCTTTCTTGTTGAAGCACGTTTGATTGATCTCCAGGTGTCGTTGCATAAACGGGATGTAGAGGAGAAATAATTAAAATAGGTACAAGCAAACTCAAAATTGCGCGCCTTACAGTGGAAAATCTAAAATAACCCATGTTTAGGTGGTTTCCTTTCTTGGCCAAAACTTATAAAATATGTAACCTCAGACTATTAGATTAACAAAAAGTTTAGAGAAAAACAAGGGAACATTTTTCCAGGAACTAGTATATTGACCTGTTTATGGGGAGTTTAAGAGAAGAATTGACCATTGCTAGTTATAAAATCAAGCGCTAAATTAGAGGGACAGACTATTAATTGAATAAGGAGACCTATATGGAGAGAATTGCCATTATATCAGATATTCATGGAAATATGCCTGCCTTAGAAGCGGTATTAGTCGACATTAAGAACAGAAATATTGAGAGGATATTTTGTCTAGGAGATTTAGCGGGAAAAGGTCCTAGTTCAGCTGCAGCCGTCGATAAAATTAAACTAGACTGTGAAGTGGTCATTAAAGGAAATTGGGATTATTATTTGACAGAACAAGAGGGCAAGGAAGTTTTAATGTGGCATCAGAAAAAACTAGGGGTTGAGAGACTAAAGTATATGAAGGCGCTGCCACTTTATAAAGAATTCTATTTCAGCGGAAAGTTATTAAGACTATGTCATGCTTCTCCCAATGATCTTTTTCATAGAGTTTATCTTTCAACAGAGCAAAGCAAGCGATTAAAATTGTTCGAAGCAACTCCAACACTTAATGCCGAAGCAGATGTGGTTGGATACGGAGATATACATGGTGCTCACATCGACCATTTCAAAGGAAAGACTATCTTCAATGTCGGAAGTGTTGGTAATCCACTCGATCGAATCACACAAGCATCGTATGGAATCATTGAAGGAGAATTTGAGGATAAAGATAAAGCACCCTTAATAATATCCCTAGTTAGAGTGCCGTATGACATAGAATTGGCGATTGAACAGGCGAATTCGACAGATATGCCAGAGAAACAAGACTACATCAACGAATTGATGACGGCGATCTATAGAGGTCTAAAAACCTAGATGTCTTGACTGAATTGGAGGCGTAATTGTGATTACAGAAGTATACTCTGGGGAGGCGCTGTCTCATTTAGAATATTTAGTCCATATTGGACTCGTTGTTTCGAGCGATCAGCCTGGGAGGCTCCTTTATGGACTTGAATAGTAGCTATAGGTGAAGGCGGCGGAGATTAATTGATGGGTAAAACCTTGCAATAGTCTAAACATTAACTTCGACACATAAAATTAGTTTGAAGTGTTGATTTTAGTGCAAGGGAAGTGGTGTGAATGCATTATCATATTGAAGTCGAGCCAGGTGTGAAAGTTTTTGTCGAGGATGTCAATCCAACCGGAAACAAAACCGTGGTTTTTGTTCATGGATGGCCGGTAAACGGTAAAATGTATGAGTATCAAGTGGATATGCTACCTAATTATGGCTACAGATGTATTACCATAGATTTAAGAGGATTTGGCAATTCTGATCGACCTTGGAAAGGATATTCCTATAATAGGCTATCCGATGATATTCGAGTCATTATGGAATCCCTCAATCTTCAAAATGCAACGCTCGTAGGACACTCTATGGGTGGGGCCATAGCCATTAGGTATATGGCACGTCATGCTGGTTGCAGGGTATCAAAACTTGTGCTCTTAGGTGCGGCTGCGCCCTCATTTACGAGAAGAAAAGATTACCCATATGGGATGACGAAGGAACAAGTTAATCAACTCATTATGGAAACCTCTCATAATCGGCCGCAAGTTTTAGCTGATTTCGGGAAACTATTTTTCGCTAGTAAAGTGACCCCCAGCTTTATGAACTGGTTTCAGGGGCTAGGCCTAGAAGCGGCAGGGCATTCCACGATTAATACTTTGCGGTCTCTTCGGGATGAAGATATGAGGCTTGACTTACAAGCAATTCGAGTGCCAACGGGTATTTTCCATGGGGTGTTAGACAAAATATGTCCGTTCCAGTTTGCCACTATCTTAAATAGTCAGATTAAAGGATCAGAGTTATATCGTTTTGAACATAGCGGGCACGGAATTTTTTACGATGGACTTGATCTATTCAATAAGAACTTTCTTTATTTCTTGAGTAAATAGTTGGGCTTTGATGAGATTTGGAGACTACGGGTTAGTCACAGCTATTGTAAGTTTGACGCCACTGGTCTAAGATAAGACGAATGGCCTGTTCATATCTAAGGGGTAGAATTATTTAAGCATTAGTCACCCTAAAGAAAGGAGGTATTATTCATGCATGTTGAATGTGGTAAAGGATCGTTAGTTCGCCTAATAGCAGGTATCTTTGTTTTAGTGAGTGTTATTTTGGGGTTTAGTTTTAGCAATTATTTCTTCTATTTTACAGGACTGGTAGGCTTCATGTTAATCATATCAGCATTAACAGGCTTTTGCCCTATGGAGATCATTTTGAAAGCATTGGGTGTTGAACAACGAGACGTATGTAAAAGGTAGAATTTTTGTTATGGCTAACTAAATATAATGAAGCCACTGGTAACGCCGGTGGCTTCATTATATTTAGTCTAAGCGCAGCATTAAGATCAGATGAAGAAATGGAGGATTGATCTTGAAGTATTTAATAATCGCTTTGATGTGGATAGCGTACGGCCTAATCCATAGTCTTTTGATCAGCTTACATTTCTCCAAATGGGCAGCCAAAGGTATGGGACGATATTTTGCCTTTTATAGACTAGCCTACAATGTATTTTCCGTAATTTTATTGATTATTTTACTGCAATATACAAAGACCCTAGGCACCGAGTTGGTCATAAAATTCTTGCCCCCCTGGACAATCCTCCAACAAGGTTTGTTGATCGCCTCAAGTTTTGTGATAGTTTGGGCCTTTCTAAGTTATGATTTCTTAGAATTCACGGGAATTCGCCAGATCATAGAATTCAGGAAGATAGAGAATGAGGATTTTACGATTCCAAAGACAATTACTAAGAAAGGGCTGCTAGGTATCGTTCGACACCCTATGTATTTGGCCACTATAGTATTTATGTGGAGCCTGAATTCTACCTGGGCAGACATTTTAGTCCATCTTATTTTAACCGGTTATATATTCATTGGAATTAGGCTAGAAGAACGGAAGCTTGTTCAGCAATTTGGTTCAGCGTACACTCAGTATCAAAACGACGTGCCTTTATTAATCCCATTTACTAAAAAATAGAGAAGCAGTAAGGACTAAATACCTAGGAAGCCATAGCACGTCTATGACTTCCTAGGTATTTCATAAAGTTTCCTGATTTTATTACCCCATCCCCCGGCGTACCCCCTTAAAAATCAAGTTGTTTACGTATAAACAAATGAAGGGTTTTACGTTTCTTTAGGGCTTAATGTCATGAATGTAAATCTTGAGGGAGAGAGAGGTGCAAAGGGTAGAAGAATAATGTTGAAATCATTATGGAAAACATCGTTATGAAGGAGTGGGAAGTGTGAAAAAAAACCTCATTTGTATTCTGACATTAAGTATGTTTGTGATTTTAAGTTTAAGTGGCTGTTCTTCTAAAGGACAAAATCCTCAGGAAGTGCTTGATCAATATTTTACTTCAGCTCAACACCAAGATTATGCAACAACTTACACTTGCTACGACTCAGAATATCAAAAAAAAGTGACAGAAGATGAGTTCGTTAAACACCGTAAGGAGGCTTCAATAGTCCAATCCTATAAGATTTTACAACTTGATACCCAGAAAGAGACAGGGCACGCGTCCGTTGAAATTACCTACACCGCCTCTGAAAAATTCAATCGAACTGAACCAGTGACGATTAAAGTACAGGAGGAACTCATTAAAGAGAAAAATGGCTGGAAAATTAAAGTGTGATTGAATCACCAAATTTTCAGACAGAATGAAGAGGTTGAAAAGGAGAGCTACAGAAATGATGAAGAGCAAATTTAAGTTTAAATTTAAGTTGTCGTTTATTCTGATATTGGCTTTAGCTTTAGTGGTTAGCTTAGCAACATTTGCAAGCGCAGCGACAACTACGGGTGTCAGCGGCACAGTGAAAAATATTGACACGGGTGCCGCAATTGCCGGCGCGACCATTAAAGAGGGCAGTAGAACCTCGGTCACTAGTGATTCACTGGGTAATTACACCTTAAGTGAAGCGGCCGGTAATTATACTCTGACCATTTCCGCTTCAGGGTATCAGACGACATCGCTGATCTGCACAGTAACTTCTGGCGTTGTCACCAACGTGAACTTTAGCTTGACCAAAGCTTACGGTACACAGACTATTCCAGCGAATAGCACGGGTTATTCAGTTTTCGCCTGGAATGACTTGGGTATGCATTGTGATCAGGACGATTACTCTTATTTCAGTGTTTTACCTCCCTTTAACACCTTACACGTACAGATTAAGAACCTTAATGATACCAGTGGTATGATCACCAGTGGTGTGAATGTAGCGTATACCTTCCCCAAGAAGACTAACTCTACTCTTCATACTAATTTCTGGCAATATGCTGCGAAATATGGTTGGAATGTACCAGCTAATACTGGTATTACTGGCACTCTATTAGCAGGAAATATGCAAGTTGATCCCAAAAATCTAGGTTTTGTTGCGACAGGAATTCCCGTGACACCCTATGATGATGACGGTACCTGGGATCCATATGGTGCTGCTAATATTACAGTCACCGATACCAATAACACTGTTGTACAAACGGCTTCTGTCGTTGCTCCAACTTCGACCGAAATGGATTGTAAAAACTGCCACGGAACGACTAACCCACAATTGGATATTTTACAAAAACACGATAGCCATAATGGTACGACTCTAGCCACTGACCAAGCGAGTGGTATCTTACACCAGTGCTCGGAGTGTCATTCTGACAATGCTTTAGGTGCTCCTGGTAAGACCGGTGTGGAAAGCTTATCGTTAGCTATGCACAATTTCCATAAGGATAAAATGACCACGACGACCATTGCCGCTAATACTACCCCTGGTTGCTACAACTGTCATCCTGGACCAAACACCCAATGCATGCGCGGTATTATGGAAAAAGCCGGCAA
>DHWG01000109.1:0-974 GCA_002413075.1 Desulfosporosinus sp. UBA5188
AGATGTGTATAAGGGATATGCCATGGTGAAAGCGGCCGCCGCGAACGGCTGGATTGATGAGCAACGGATTGTCATGGAGTCCATGGTCAGCCTGAAACGTGCGGGAGCCGATATGATCATCACGTATCATGCTTTAGACGTTGCGAAGTGGCTAAGAGAGGCGGGACAAGCATGATAGTTTCTTGGAATACGACCAACGATTGCAATATGTACTGTGACCATTGTTATCGTGAGGCAGGCTGCAAGGCAGAGGATGAACTCAGTACGGCTGAAGCAAGGACGTTGCTAGAACAGATTGCTAAAGCAAATTTCAAGATCATGATTTTTAGTGGGGGAGAGCCCCTAATGAGGACGGATATCGTAGAATTAGTGGCGTATGCCAAGTCCCTGGGATTGCGTCCAGTATTAGGGTCGAACGGTACGCTGCTTACCCGCGAACTGGCTCAACAGCTTAAGGACGCCGGTGCTATGGGTATCGGTATTTCCTTAGACTCGATGGATAAGAAAAAACATGATGAATTCCGCAAATATCCCGGTGCGTGGGATGAGGCAGTACGGGGAATGAAACTCTGTAAAGAAGTAGGCCTTGCGTTCCAGATTCACACGACGATCATGGATTGGAATTCGCATGAAGTGGAAGCGATGACGGATTTTGCCGTCGAACTCGGTGCAGTTGCCCACCATTTCTTCTTCCTAGTCCCCACAGGCCGAGCCGTTTCGATCGAGGAAGAGTCTCTAAAGGCGGAGGCCTATGAGGATGTCCTCACTCGAATTATGGAGAAACAGAAAACCGTCGCTATTGAACTTAAGCCAACCTGTGCCCCTCAGTTTATGCGTATCGCTAAAGAAGTGGGCGTTAAAACGCGCTTTACCCGTGGATGTTTGGCAGGAACAGCCTATTGCATTATTGGACCGAAAGGTCAAGTGCAACCCTGTGCTTATCTCAATATCCCGTTGGGTGATGTCAGGAAGAC
>DHWG01000109.1:1228-15939 GCA_002413075.1 Desulfosporosinus sp. UBA5188
TGTGGAAAATGCGAGTATAAGCACGCTTGTGGCGGTTGCCGTGCCCGCGCCGCCTATTATAATGACGGAGATTATATGGCGGAGGAGCCTTGGTGTTTATACCATGGAAGAAAGGGGATTTAGTATGGATTCAACCGATCGAGCCCTGCTGAATGCCATCCAAGACGATTTCCCTATCGCAGTACAGCCCTATCAGATCCTAGGTGAAGCTGTGGGAACGACGGAGGAAGATGCTTTCAAACGAATACAACGGTTCCGACAAGAAGGGATTATTCGTCGTCTAGGAGGGGTCTTTGATTCTAGACGTTTAGGGTATTATAGTACCTTGTGTACCGCCAAGGTTCCAGAAGAGAAGATACCAACTTTGGCTAAACTATTAGAGGGGATGCCCGGAGTGACCCATAACTATATACGCAACCACGAGTATAATGTTTGGTTTACGCTGATCGCTCGTTCGAAGGCAGTGGCTGAAAGCACACTTCAGATGATCCGTGAGGTCTTGGAAGTGTCAGAGATTCACAGTTTGCCAGCCTCTAAAATTTTCAAAATTAATGTGAATTTTGATTTTGATACGTCGGATGACGATAAGGACTCTCTAAATGAAAGCCGAGATTTGCAACAGCAGGAAACGAAAGATCATTTACCGTATGAATTAAACAGCCAAGATATAGACCTTATAAGAGTACTACAGGGGAATCTACCGGATTCAATCACGCCCTACAGCGTCATTGCCGAAACGCTCCATTGGCAGGTGGAGGACGTCATCTCCATTGCCCTTCGTCTCTTGGAGGCGAACGTCGTGCGCCGTTTTGGTGCGGTTCTTCGGCATCAGAAAGCAGGGTTTGTGGCTAATGCTATGGGGGTTTGGCAGGTTGATCCTGAACGAGCGGCGGAGGTTGGGGCAATCATGGCACGCTTCAAGGAAGTGAGTCACTGTTACCAAAGACCCACCTTACCCGATTGGCCGTATTCTCTCTTTACAATGATTCATGGACGGAGCCCCCAGGATTGCGGAGCTGTCATGGAAAAAATATCTCTGGCAACAGGCGTCAAGGCCTATTCCATGCTCTTTAGTACGGTTGAATTAAAGAAAATTAGTATGCAATATTTCCTAGAGTAACTCGTTCAGCCACCGAAGTAACGTATAGAACGCCCACTTATAGAAGTGAGCGTCGTAGCTGCGCTAAACTAGAACTAGAAAGGGGTCATTCGGTTGAGTTTCGTCGATGAAAAGAGCCAACTAGCCTTTGCTAAGGCACAAAAAGTCATGCCTGGTGGCGTAAATTCGCCCGTCAGAGCGTTTAAATCCGTTGGGAGAGATCCTGTCTTTATTGACAGGGGTGAAGGCTCCCATATCTGGGATATCGATGGGAATCGCTACCTTGACTTTGTTTGTTCCTGGGGTCCACTCATCGTTGGACATGCCCATCCGGACGTGGTGGCCGTGATTAAACGCGTGGCCGAACGAGGAACGAGTTACGGCGCACCCACCGAAATCGAGACAGTCTTAGCCGAAGAAGTCTTGAAGGCGTATCCTTCCATGGAGATGGTACGCATGGTGAACTCTGGAACGGAAGCCACGATGAGCGCCTTGCGTTTAGCGCGCGGCGTCACGGGCAGGACTAAAATTGTTAAGTTTGAGGGTTGCTATCATGGGCACTCAGACCAACTCCTGATTAAAGCAGGCAGCGGAGCACTGACCTTGGGTGTTCCTACGTCCCCAGGTGTACCGAGTGAAGTTGCGGCCACCACGATTTCCGCACGCTATAATGATCTCGATGGGTTAAAAGAAATTTTTAAGCGCGAAGGTGAAGAGATTGCCTGTGTGATTATCGAACCTGTCACAGGAAATATGGGTGTGGTCTTACCCGAGGATGGTTTTTTACAAGGGGTTCGCAGTCTAACAGAGGCGTACGGGACCTTACTCATCTTTGATGAAGTGATGACAGGATTTAGAGTGAGTTATGGTGGAGCACAGGCTCATTTTGGCATTGATCCAGATATCACTTGTTTGGGTAAAGTCATTGGTGGAGGACTTCCGGTCGGGGCATACGGTGGAAAACGCCGTTTTATGGAACAAATTGCGCCGAGTGGCCCGATTTATCAAGCAGGAACATTATCTGGTAATCCATTGGCCATGAACGCCGGGCTAACAACGTTAAAATTATTACAACAACCAGGAACGTATGAGGCTTTAGCCAGTAAAACATCTCGACTAGCAGAGGGATTAAAGCAGCTCGCGACAGAAGCAGGACTCCCTATTTGGGTTAATGCGATCGGTGGGATGTTTTCTATCTTTTTCACGGACGTTCCAGTTAAAGATTTTGAGAGTGCTTGTACGTCAGATGTGGAACGGTTTGCCAAATATTATCGAGGAATGTTAGAACGGGGCATTTATTTAGCACCCAGTCAATATGAAGCCGTGTTCATGTCAACGGCTCATACAGAAGCAGACATTGACCAAGCGTTGGAACAGGCCCGAATAGTCCTTAAAACCCTTTAGTTAACTCCGAAGCACGAAACATCATTTTTAATGTGATTTTGAAAATAAAAACGAGTTACAATTTCTTTGAATTGGGGTGTTTTCCAGATGGAACGCAAACGCATTATACGAACCCTCATTACCCTCAGCTTATTGGTGGCCTTGGGAGCGGTCTTATATGTTTCTCAAGGCGTCGATCCGACCAACCCCCATTCATCGGTTAGCAAGGACGTCTGGCTTCATGGACCGAAAGGCCATGGCTATACAGTTCTAAATAATCAGCAGCCCTGGAAACAATGTTATACATGTCACGAGAAAAAGGGCCTTGGCGGTGAAGTGTATTGTCAGAGTTGCCATGATCAATCAGGTGTACAGGTCGTTATACCTAAGAAACCTTTGTAAAGAAAAACTGCTCCCAGCACTCACCATGATTAATAATTGGCATATTATGGGATGTAAGGGTTAGGCTGGGAGGTATAGCTGTTTGAAAGCAGAGGAACGAGTGACCTTAATTGAGCGTCTAGAACAACTGAGGAAGTCTAAAGTTATAGTTTATTTCTCTTATACACCTCTTGATGATTCCATCTTAATACCTCTCTACAGACAGTTGAAGGAAATTGGTCATACTAAAAAAATTGATCTTATTTTGCACAGTTATGGGGGAGCCGTGGATACGCCTTATAAAGTCGTAACACTGATCCGAGAGTTTTGCGAAGAGTTCGCCGTTATTGTTCCTTTTGTTGCCAAATCAGCGGCTTCCATGCTGGTGCTTGGATCAGATGAAGTGGTGATGGGTCCAATCTCCGAACTGGGGCCCATAGATCCCCTGGTCAAACATCCAGTCTATAAAGACACTCTAGTACCTGTTCAGGCAGTGTGGCATTGTCTAGATTATTTGCAACGCTCTATTGTCAATAGTTCAGATCCCGAAGTGACCTCCTTATTGGTCTCACCGCTATTAGACAAGCTTGACCCGTTGTTGATTGGGGACTACGAAAAAACCATCAAGGCATCTCGCCAATATGCAGAGCGGTTATTATCACGTTATATGTTAAAAGATGACCCAGAGCGGGTGCTGAAAGTAACGTGGGCTTTAACTGAGGGGTACTTCTCTCATGGGTACCCAATAGGTCGGCGAGAGGCTAAAGACTTAGGGCTTAAAGTGACGGAAGCTCAGGGAGAATTATGGGATGTTATCTGGGACTTATATCTTGCCTACGAAGAACTCTTCAATGAAAAGGAAGAGCAAGTGGAAGCCGTAGAAAGTTATAAAACCTCTAAGATCAACCCAAGCCAAATTAAAAAGACTTGCTTTTAAGCAGTCTTTTTAATTTTCTGATAAAATTTTGTTGCGTGTTGTCCCGTAATACGGTAGGATGAGTCTGTGCTTGTTTCACTACGATCATTGATTATCGGTTACAAATTATTGGTTACATTAGATCATGGTTGAGTCTTTATATAATAATGGAGGTGCCAATTTTGCTAACAACTTTTGGATTTGTTACCCCAATGACGGCGGGTATCGTTCTGGTCATAGCTTTGGTTATTTTTGGACCAGGAAAATTGCCGGATATAGGGAAAGCACTGGGTAAAGGAATTAAAGAATTTAAATCTGCCTCTGAAGGAGACGAGAAAAAAGAAGACGTTAAGCAAGACGTTAAAGAAGACGTTAAAGTGGAAAAAATAGAAAAATAATGATGGAAATGAAAATGCGGGACCGAAAGGTCCCGTATTTCTATAAAGTGTGACATTGCATTAATTTGGCAACACTATTTCAGAGTGACGTCGATACACGTTGCGAATCTGTTAAGCACAGCGAAGGAGAAATAGTTCATGAACGCATCAATTGTGAGGCCAATGAATCGTGTTAGGTTAATTTATCAGTTTGTTTCACTAATTTTTCCAAGGGTAAAACAAGAACTCAACGGTTGGAGACTGATCGCGGCAAACGCTCCTGATTCCCGTCTGCGTGAACAAGCCGTAGCCAGTATTAACGCTAAAGCGTTTCATTGCCAAGGTGGAAGTATCTATGCACTGTATCCTGGTGTGAATCCAGTTGAAGCCGTTCGATTTATCGTTGCCTATCAAACGATGAGCGATTATCTTGATAATTTGGTTGATAGTCTTGAGGTCCAGGATGAATTAGCGTTTGCTCAGTTGCATTTGGCCATGCAAGAAGCGTTAGATCCTAACGTAGCCGCGTCCGATTATTATTTATATTATCCCTATCGTGAGGATGGAGGTTATCTAGAACAGCTGGTCACAACCTGTCAAGAAAGCCTCAAAAAGCTGCCGTCGTACATAATGGTTCAAGAAGAAGCGCTGAAGTTAGCGAAACTCTATTCCCATTTACAAACCAATAAGCACTTGGCTATGGAAGAACGAGAAGCGAAAATGTTACACTGGATTCGTCCACAACTTAAAGATTTTCAGGAAATAACGGCCTGGGAATTTGCGGCAGCGACAGGCTCAACCTTGGGGATTTTCTGTCTTTATGCGGTTGCCTTCGATCCCCATTTGCTGGAAAGCCAAGGGCATAAGATTAGGCAAGCCTATTTTCCTTGGATATGCGGCCTTCACATTTTACTGGATTATTTCATTGATCTACGTGAAGATCGAGAGACAAATCAGTTGAATTTCGTGGCGTATTATGAGCGGATTGAAGTGATCGCTGAACGCCTTCAACTTTTTGTGGAAAATTCCATAGAACAAACAGAGCAGCTGGATTATCCAAAGTTCCATCGATCGGTTGTCCAAGGTCTGCTGGCCATGTATCTTTCCGATGAAAAGAGCATGGATAGGGAGATTCGTCCTGTCACGAAGCAATTGCTAGGCGATAGTGGTTTGGGTGTTAAATTACTTTACTGGTCATGTTGTCAACTGCGCAAGAGAAAGGCTCTTTAACGGTTTTGGCAAAAACGAGGGTACGATGTTTTGCAGATAAAGGAGGCCTTCTTTCGAGCACTATATTATTCTTCACTCATGGTATAATGTAGTAGGCGAATTTGTAAGAGGTGAGACGATGCTGCCGGTGGTTTTTGTTGATAAGAAGAAGGTTTTCTTAAAGAATCTCAAGCTTCACCGTAAAAAATTCAAGACAGCTGGCATATGGTTGCTTGTTATCTATTTTCTAGTCTACTGCCCTACAACCAGACCGACCTGGGAAGGCTTAATTGACCTACTCAGTAATCGTAACCCACCGGCCTGGTTAATGCCAACGGTGGAGGGCCAAAAAACTGACGTCGAACAGACTAAGATCTATAAGCGGCAAAAGCTAGCTCAGTTGAAAGTAAAAGTGAACCTGGTCTTTAAGACGGCTGTGGGGATAAAAACTGATGGTCCACCCGACCCGACGCAAGTTGATAAAACGACTTGGCAAAAGGTCAAGATCGATGTAGCCGCTGCAGGAAATACGTTGGTTGATTTCTGGGGTGTATCAATTGTGACCTACCAAGATCAAACCATTATTGTCGGCGAACGCCCCCTGACCGTTATTGAGGGTGAAAATAATCCCAAAACCATCAATCTAAATGACCGGGTACTACGTTGGCAAAAGGAAATTGAAGCCTCAGCTAAGAAATATTCAGTTGAACCCGCCTTAATTGCGGCAGTCATAGAACAAGAATCCGGTGGAGACCCAGATTCTATAAGTCCCGTTGGGGCATCTGGCCTAATGCAGCTAATGCCGTCCACTGCGAAATCGCTTAATGTGAATCCCTATGATCCCGCTCAAAGTATTGATGGGGGGACTCATTACTTATCGATACAGCTTAAGGAATTTGGTAATCTTCCAGAAGCACTCGCGGCTTATAACGCTGGCCCTGGGAATGTGAAAAACAACGCATGGTCCAATATCCCAGAAACTTTGCATTATGTCCAGAAGGTACCCACTCTGATGAGCAAATATGAGCACTTATGGAATGAGAACCGATAGAAGAGAGTAGGATTTAAAGCAATTTAAACCTACTCTCTATGAATCAAAAGCATAGTTTGTAACTCATTTTAGTGAGTGACCAAATTGGACCTGCTGGACACCAACGGCCAGGAACACAAGGGCTTGTAATTATTTTTAAGCAAGTCCCAGGCATTCTATTGCCTTCTTTGCAAAGCCGCTTGAATAATGACATATCCCCATTATGTGGCCTGATGACATTGGCCTAGGCCCTTCTTATTACTAAGTGGTACGTAGTAAGATTGAGTCTGCAAGCTTAGCAAGCGTATCTCGATAAGGACTTTTAGGGAGTTTAGACAAACTGTCTTTGGCTTTACAGATACAGGTCGTGGCGGTGGCATAAGCCTGATCGAGGCATCCAGAGGATACTAAGGCTTCTTTGATGCTTTGAATGCCTTGACGTGAAACCTTGCGTGTTTTTATGATTTCTTTGAGCCACTCTCCGTAGATGGGGTTATCCATAAGATATAGGAACGGAAGGGTTATGTTGCCGTTCATGAGATCAGCCCCCACCGGTTTACCCAGAGCGTCAGAATCACCACTAATATCCAAAATGTCATCGGTGATTTGGTAGGCGTAGCCGATGTTTAGTCCATAGTCTCGCATCAGAGCTAACTCTTCCGAAGTGGCGCCTGCTAGGATAGCCCCTGATTGACAGCAGGCCGCCAATAGTTCGCCAGTTTTTTTGGTAATTCGTTGAAAATAATGTTGGAGACCGAGAGAAATTGAGAATTGCTCATTGGCTTGATTGACTTCACCCTCACACATAGCTTGGATAGCTTTAACAAGGTAGCCCATACTGGAAAGCAATTGATGGGTTGAAAGAATATTGAACGCTTCAGCAAAAAGATAATCCCCGGTTAGAATAGCCGCGTGATCGCCATAGAGCGAGTTTACCGTTGGTTTTCCACGACGGGTCGATGATTTATCGATAACATCATCATGAATCAAGGAGGCCATGTGAATCAGTTCGGCCGCCACGGCGCCTTCAATCATCAGTGGATTTAGGGGGGCAAAACACATACCACTATAAAGCGTCAGGAGTGGCCGAATTCGTTTGCCACCAGATTGCAACAAGCTAACACAGGTTTGCTGAATAAGCCCATCGGCTTTACTCAGTACGATTTGTAACTTATCCTCAACAAATAGCAGTTCAGGAAATTGAAGCGTGGAAATTGATGTGCCCGTAGTAATATACTCTTGTTGGATACTCATAGTAGCAACCCCTACCTTCTATAATAATTACAGAAAAACCTTCTCATATTATGCCATCATGGGAAAGATAGGATACATAGATGTGAAAAATTCATAGCCTAACTTCAATGGATCAATAGGACTAGAGTAGAAATCGTTTTGCGGGGGAATCTAAAAAGGTAAACTCAATCTTATGCTAAAGGCAATAATTCGAGAGACAGAAGGAGGCAAACTAATGAGTACAGAAAATGACCAAGAGCATGCTTCTCAGTTAAAGCGTCAGAATTGGGAGCCGGCAGGGGTCGTGAGTGTCGTTAATGATACAACCCCGGAATATGCGCATAATGTTAACAAGGAGGCTAAAGGAGGAATACTTTCTTTAGAGGTGAAAGAGATTTTTCATAATAAAGGGATCATGGAAGGCACACAATTAAAAGATTAACAATGCACCTCTAAACATGCACGTTTCCACTAGGATACGTGCATGTTTAGTTTTGAAGGCCCTTAAATTCCCTGTATTAAGAGGTGGCGTCCCGGGTGGTTTGTCTAAGTTTGAACCATAAGCTTACTAAAGCAATTAAAACAAGCGTCAAGACACCACTGAGTAAAAAAGCTATGTTAGCGCCAAATCGATCCGTAGTGATCCCCGCAAACATGTTTCCAATCGGAGAGGCTCCTGCAAAAACTAAGGAATAAACGCTCATCACTCTTCCTCTGTATTCATCTTTTGTCGTAATCTGTAAGGTGGAATTGGCCGTCGTGCTAAACCAGATATTGAAGATCCCCGTAATGACTAACAAAATTGTCGTATAATAATAGGTTCTTGTGAAACTAATTAAGATAAACGTTAGGGAGATCATGATCGAACTTCTGAGAAGAATTTTGATATTTGGACCCGATTTGCTTTTTACTGAAACCATTAAGGCTCCAAATAATGAGCCTACGCCTAATGCTGACATTAATAAGCCATAGGTTTTTTCTCCTTGCTGAAGTATGTTCTTCGTGAAAACGGGGATCAAGATATTAAAATTAAAGACAAAAATTCCGATAATTAAGACCATTAAAATTGTCTGCAGTAACGCTGGTTCGCGGGCAATATATTTTAAGCCGTCCTTTATTTCTTTGAGCATATTATTTTCTGAGACTTTCTTTCTGACATAGGGGGTCACTTTAACTTTAAGCAAACTAACAATGACAGCCATGAAGCTGAATCCATTGAGTAAGAAACACCAACCTGCCCCAAAAGACGCCATAAGTAGGGCACCAATAGCAGGTCCGATGATGCGGGCCAAGTTAAAGGTTGCCGAATTCAAGGCAATCGCGTTCATCAAGTCCTGTTTGCCGGCCAATTCTATGGTAAAAGCCTGTCTGGAAGGCATATCGATGGTATTCGAGAAACCTAAGATTAACGCTAAGATTAGAATGTGTTCATAGGTCACCGTGTGCGTGAACACGAGTGCGGATAATGTAAAGGCTAAAATCATGGCAGCAAATTGAGTTATTAAGATGATTTGTTTTTTGGGGTATCGATCAATAATAACACCCGCAAACAATGAAAAAAAGGTGATGGGTAAAAATTGAATGGCTCCTAAAATGCCTAGGAGTAGGGGGGAGCCCGTTAAAGAAAGGACGAGCCAGGTTTGTCCGATGCTCTGCGCCCACGTGCCGATCAAAGAAACGCATTGCCCAAGCCAATAAATCCGGAAGTTCTTATGGGTTAAGGCCGGGAAATTCGTTCTAAGGGCTGATTTAGAATATTGGTAGATATTCATAAGTAACCTCTATCTCATTGGAAGTTTTGACTAAAAATGGTGTATTATATGATTATACCATAAGGTGCTTACTCTCTATATTTTTTTCGAATTATACATTATAATGGATAAGGATCATATTGACTTTAAGTAACCCTAATGCTACTCTTCTTATAAGCCTGAAACAGTGGAAAAAAATGGAGGTTGCCTATGGACTATTTATTGGAAGGACTCATAAAATTTCGTACAGAAGACTTTGAGGAACATAAACATATATTTTGTCGATTGAAGAGTCATCAGGCACCTCATACGTTATTTGTCACTTGCTCCGATTCGCGTGTGGATCCCCAATTGATCACCAATTCGTTACCAGGGGACCTGTTCGTTGTTAGAAATATCGCCAACATCATACCAACCTTCACGGTAGAACATGAGCACGCAGCAACGACCTCAGCGCTTGAATATGCCGTCAAGATCTTAAAAGTTAAAAGAATTATTATTTGTGGGCACTCTAACTGTGGGGGTTGCTCCGCGATCCATCTACCAGAGGAAGTTCTTGATCAAATACCGGCCACTAAGAAATGGTTAACGCAAACTGAGAATGTTCGAATAAGAGTCACAGCGGAAATGAAAGCAAATGGTAAAACGAAGGATTTGGATTATAGGGAATGGCTAACGGAGCAAATGAACATTGTCGAACAGATCAAGCATTTGTTAACGTACCCCTATGTTGTGGATGCTTATAATAAAAAAGAACTCGAGATTATTGGCATGTATTACACGATTGAAACTGGAGAGGTCTTTATTTACGACTCTCATAAAGGCTCCTTTGAATTAGCCAACTAATTACGAGGACTTTTTAGAAGCTGTCACCAAGCTGGTGTTGGCTTCTTTTTTACTTTTCAGAAAATGTAGTTCGTGGCAGGAAATATGAGATTAAAGGAGAAAACTAAATAGTATTGTCAATCACTTTTATTTCTAATTCGGACATCAAACCCACTCGAAATAGTTGGAGATAAGAAGGAAAGGGGTCAAATTATGCCTAATAAGGAAATGCTACTTATCCCAGGGCCTACGCCGGTTGTCGATGAAATTTATGAAGCGTTATCTAGTGAAACTTATGCCCACACAGATCCTCGGTTCGTAAAGATTTTCAAGAACAGCCTTGAATTGACCAGGAAATTATTTAACACAGACGGAGAAGTCTTTGTAGTTTCCGGCTCAGGGACACTTGCTATGGAAATTGCGTTGATTAATACCGTGGCACCAGGGGAGAAATTACTGGTCATAAGTCATGGATATTTTGGTGACCGTTTTATCCCGCTGGCCAAAGCTTTCGGCATCCAGGTCGAGACGCTTCAGGCGGAGTGGGGACAACATATTAAAACGGAATTAGTGGAAGCAAAATTAGCTGAGGGAGGTTTTAAGGCGGTCACCGTTACCCATGTCGACACCTCGACTGGCGTAATGGCACGCTTGGATGAATTGGTGCCTGTGGTTAAAAAAGCCGGAGCGCTCTTTATTCTCGATGGAGTTTGTGCAGCCGCTGCCGTCGAGGAGGATATGCAGAAAACCTACGGACACCCTGATTACAAGTTGGACTTGGTGCTCACTGGCTCGCAGAAAGCGATTGGAGTTCCACCCGGACTGGCTATTTTAGCCTTCGGGCCCAAGGCTTTAGCGGCCCGTGAGGCAATGACCAGCGTCTTAGGGTATTATACAGATATTAAAAACTGGCTCTCAATCATGAAGGACCCAGGTAAATACTACGCAACGCCTCCAGTAAACATGATTTATGCCTTTAATAAAGGCATGGAGATTATCAAGGCAGAAGGGTTGAGTCATCGTTACCGTCGCCACGCCGCTCTAGGCCGAGCGGTTAGAGCAGGTCTTGAGGTATATGGGATGAAGTCTCTAGCGTCTGAGGAAGTGGCAGCTTGTACCATGAGCTGTATTTACTATCCAGAGGGTGTGAACGATGCTGAATTCCGTTCCCGGTTATCCGCCAAGGGTTTGGTCATCGCTGGATCCTTAGCAGCGTTAGCCGGGAAAGCCTTTCGAATCGGCCATATGGGGAACGTCACCGAAGAGATGTTTATTAAAGCTCTTGAACTGATGGGAGAGACGCTAAAGGAAATGGGTAAGGACGCTAATATTGGAGAAGCCGTCGATCAGTTTAAAGGGATCTATCATTCGGCGTAGTGAAACAAGACGTAATAAAGGAGTAACAGAAATGTTACTCCTTTATTACGTCTGAAATTTATTTAGGTTTTTTTGGTTGTTTAGGTTTTTTTGTTTCTTTTTTAGTGCTTTTTTCACCCATTCTTTTTCACTCCTTCCGGACCTTTGTCGTGAAGAAATAACCTCAATCGTCTAAGGATTGAAGGGCATTGGAGTCGCGAAATTAATCTTTCTCAAGATAATCGGCCACCGCGGTTGACTGCATTTCTTCCCAGTTTTGGAATTTGGTTTTTTCATTAATAAAGACATCAAACTCTTTATCTAGAAGCGCCATGAATTCCTCTAGACTGTTTACATTGAATTGACCAACTTTGAGCAGCTCATTAAAATCAGCAAAGTCGGTGTAAGTTGTCATGAAAGCAGGGGTGAACAAATCCTTAAAGCTTACCATACTCATTGATTTGTCGGGTTGCTCAGCACTTTTTTCTAGGTTTTCAGTCAATTTATCCATGTCGGATGTGTTTATGTCAGACATAATAGTCACCACCTTTCTGTGGGTCATTGTGTTGGTCAACCATATTATAATATATTATAGGGCGAGTGGCAAAGCTAATGGGTCATTTAGAGATCGTTCTATTTTAGACTCGTGATATAGGCGATGACATCACTGACTTGCTCACTCGTCAGTGAACCAGGTTTATTACGGGGCATATTGGCTTGGACATAACTCGCTAACGGCGTTTTATCAATAAGGCGTGGTCCACTTCCGCCTGAGCCATTTTTCCCATGACAAACACTACATTGGGTATTGAAAAGACTTAGGCCTCGAGCAACAGCGGGATCTCCTGGTGTCTGAGAACTCGCTGAAGGGTCAGAAACAGAAGCTTTTGGGGTCGGCGTTGTCCCACAGCCGAAGAGGGCTAGTGATAGAACCATGATGGATACTAATAACGTCATAGTTTTAGGGGTCGATTGAACCTTCATATTGCGCTAACCTCCTCATTAATTATGGAACGAACATCTGCATTTTAGTATACACTAATTTTTGCTGTTTATAGAGAACTTTGACAAAGGAACGGAGCGCGTACGAACCAAGATACCTCAATTTCCAAGCGGGTTGGTTGAAAAGTAGCCGGTTAGAAGCTAAAATATAGGAGAGGTATTAAAGAAACCTTGGGGGTGAATCAATGAAAGATTACTATTCAACGCTTGAAATTAATGAAGACGCAACGGCTGATGAAATAAAGAGTGCTTTCAGAAGACTCATGAAGATTTGGCATCCAGATGTCTGTTCTCGGGATGACAATGGGGAGAGATTTGTTGATATTGTCGATGCTTATAATATCTTAAATGATTCGATCAAACGCAAAGAATACGATGAAGAGCGCAAAGAGATGGGCTTGCAGCAGTCTGAGGAACAGCCTGTAGCTAACCCTACAACTCTATCTGGGTGCCTGATTATCATGTTCCTTATAATTATTAGTTTGGGTTTTGTCGCATATATTGCTTTTAAAGTTTATATGACACTTCATGGTGCGCAAACAATCAATGATTTGATTCAATAAGAATAAGAAAAACTGCGTTGAGTTGCAGTGAAGGTAAAAATATAGAAACATAGTGCAGAAGCTTCAAAAGAGGATACAGCGTATTTGTGGAGAAGCGTTTAGTATAAGGTAATTATGTGTGACAAGTTTGAGCAAGAGCAACGTCAATGAGGGCGTAATTTGCTAGGTAGACACCGACTGGTGCATACTAATTTAGAATTGTAGGAGCAGGATAAAATTATTATTACAACAAGATGAGAATGGAGCTAACGCATGCATTTAATACCATTGCCACGTAAAATTACAGCACAAGATGGCGTATTTCTGATTGGCCACAATACGGCAATTGTGTTGGATGTGGCTCAGGATGATAATGATCTGGAAACAGCAAAGCTGTTACAGCAGGAAATTAAAAAGGTTCTTGCAATTACCTTGCCGATTAAAAAAATGCTACCCAGTGCCGGAAATCTCAATGAAAACTGCATTAAATTTCAAGATGACACGATGGATGGAAGAAAGGAAGCCTACAAGCTGACGGTAAGTCCTAATAACATTACCATAGCGGCTTGTTCCAACCGAGGCTTCCTGTATGGGGCAGCAACGCTGATTCAGCTCTGCAAGATATCCCGTGGGGAAATTAGCTGTGTAGATATTTCCGATGAACCCTCCTATCCTAACAGGGGCTATCTGCTTGACGTTAGCCGCGGTAGGGTACCCACTATGGACAGTCTGAAAGCGCTGGTCGATCGGTTGGCGTTGTATAAAATTAATCAACTTCAGTTATATATGGAAAACTGTTTAAAGTTAGATGGGTTAGAGGAAATTTGGTCGCAGACAGATCCATTTACACCAGAAGAAATTTTGGAGTTGGATTGTTACTGCAATATTAGGGGCATAGAGTTGGTACCCTGCATAGCCACCTTTGGACACTTGTATGATTTACTCCGCTCAGAGAGCTTTGGACGGTACCGAGAAATGGACAGTGGACCAGGAGAGACCTTTACCTGGTATCACCGTATGAGGCACCACATCATCAATGTATCCGACCCCAAAAGCGCTACGCTGATCAAGGGAATTCTTGACCAATACATGCCGTTGTTTCGTAGCAATAAAATAAACATTTGTTGCGATGAAACGTTTGACTTGGGCAAGGGAAAAAGTGCTTCTATGGCTCAGAAAATGAACTATGGAGAAATGTATCTTTTTTATGTCAATCGGCTCGTGGAATATCTTCAAACCAAGGGAAAAGAGGTCATGATCTGGGGGGATATTGTGAAGAGCCATCCCAAAGATCTGGGTAAACTGAATGCACAGGTTACCTGCCTCAACTGGTATTATGACTATGGCACAACAGAAGAAAGTGTCAAAATTTTCACTGACAAAGGCGTCAAGCAGTATGTATGTCCTAGTGTATCCGGTTACAGCCGCTTGGTGAATGAGTATGACATGAGTTTTACGAACATCAGGGAGATGGCAAAACTAGGTCATCAGTACCATGCTGAAGGGTTTTTGAATACGGACTGGGGGGATTGTGGTCACATTAATATGCCATCACTCGCCATTCCAGGCATGATTTACGGCGCGGCCCAAGGCTGGAACGTGGACGA
>DHWG01000109.1:16216-21968 GCA_002413075.1 Desulfosporosinus sp. UBA5188
TTTTTTAGGGATTATAAGGTCTACAATCAGACCTATGAAGATTTTGGAATTAGCCTCTATGAAAAAGCTAAAGAGGAAATGATGAAGGTTACAGAAGAGCAGCTTAAGACAGCTGTTGCGAGATGTAAAGTCATCTTCAATTGCCTTAAACAAAATAATATTGGCTCCTATGCGGACCGACAAGAGGAAATGATTGAGTATTATCTTGCTGCCCGTGGTGTAGCACTGATGCAGGAATTGACGCTGGTCATTAAAGCACGTGAGTACGGGCAGGATATTCATCCGCTAGATGCTCCCTATGAACTGGCAGCTAAGCTGGAATACTGGCTGATGGATTACTGTAAGGCGTGGAGGACTGGAAGCCGCGAGAGTGAATTGCATCGCATCAAAGAATTCGTTGGGCAAATATGTTCGATTCTCAGAAAATATGAAGCAAAAACACACAACCCATAAGAAACCATCATGTCACTGAGCATTTGGGGAGGCCTTCTAATGGAACGAACTTTGATTCACGGCGCAACATTGGTTCTGCCGGATCGTATTTGTTATGGTGGAATGATCTGGGAAGATGGTAGGCTGAAGGAAATTTTTGAAGAAGCTTCGAAAATTCATCCGATAAATTTACGATCTGACGACCTAACTTCAGTGAAGGACATAGAAGGGGATGTGTTGATTCCCGGTCTGATTGATACACATGTGCATGGGGCCGGTGGTTGCGACGTCATGGATGGCACCACAGAGAGCTTACAGACCCTAGCTGAAGCTCTGCTTAAAGAAGGAACAACCGCTTTTTTGCCAACAACCATGTCTAGCAGCCCCGAACAACTAAAAAAGGTTTTGCAAAATGTAGCAGATTTTCACGGGGGCCACTCTCAAGGCGCGGAGATCTTAGGACTTCATTTGGAAGGTCCCTTTTTAGAGAAGGAGTTCCGAGGCGCACAAGCAACGGAAACGATCTGGGATGAAGCCAAGGCCGGGAGTGTGCAATTCTTCGCAAACCTGCTGCAAGAGTTCCCAGATCTGATTAAGATCCTTACGTTTGCTCCGGAGCGACCCGATGGGCGAGAACTTGCTGAGGTCTGTCTGGAGCATGGGGTCATTCCCTCAGCAGGGCATACAGCGGCCGATTTTGCTCAGATGGAGCAGGCCATCCAGTGGGGTGTGCGGCATATCACTCATGCGTTTAATGCTATGCCAGGAATTCATCACCGTAACCCAGGCCTCTTAACGAAAGCGTTCCTTGATGATACGATTACCCTGGAAATCATTGCTGATGGGGTGCATATCCATCCGGCAGTCCTTGAGCTGGCTTTAAGGAACAAACCGCCAGAACGGGTTTGTTTGATCTCTGACGGCACCAGAGCCGTGGGCATGCCAGAGGGAGACTACGAGCTCGGGGGACAAAAAACCACTGTACGCCAGGGTATGGCCCGGTTGTCAGATGGGACGATCGCTGGTAGTGCCTATCCATTGCGCCAAGGTTTAAAAATGTTGGTACAAAAGCTTCAATATCCGTTGCCGGAAGCGGTGCGCTATGCAACCTTAAATCCCGCCAAACTGTTAGGGCTTGATCATCGGGTAGGCAGTTTAGAAATAAACAAAGAAGCTACGTTTATCCGCCTATCAGCGGATTTTGACATAAAGCAGGTCTGGCTACAAGGCAAGTTAGTGTATACAGCAAAGGGAATCTAAAAGGAGGCGAAACCAGGCACCATGGAATACCTATACGCCCAAGATAATTTGAGCTTAGGACAAATGGCGGCCCGTTGGGTGGCCCGTGAGATCTTAGCAGCCCCGAATCTAGTGTTGGGCCTTCCGACGGGAAGTACGCCGATTGGTATGTACGAATATCTGGCACGACTTGACCAAGAAGGGCTCATTAGCTTTACTCAGGCTCGAACCTTTAACCTTGACGAGTATGTCGGCTTAACGGTTGATCACCCACAAAGTTATGCTTATTTTATGCGCGAACATTTTTGGAGTAAAGTAGACTTGCCAGAAAATCATGTTGATATACCTCGGGGAGATGTTCCCGATTTAGCGGTGGAATGCCTTAGGTACGATGAGGCGATTCGAAGCGCCGGCGGCATTGGGGTGCAGATCCTGGGTCTGGGTCTGAACGGTCACATTGGTTTCAATGAACCCTCGCATAATATGGAAATCCGGACGCATGTCGTCGATTTGACAGCGGAAACCATTCAGGCTAATACACGGTTTTTTCAGGATTCAGGCGCAGTTCCTCGCCAAGCGGTAACGATGGGTGTTGGAAGCATTATGCAAGCAGATAAAATTCTTTTACTGGTCAGCGGAGAGAGCAAACGAGATATTTTGAACAAGACGCTCTATGGACCAGTAAACACAGAGGTACCCGCAAGCGTTCTACAGCTTCATGCTGATTTAACCGTCCTGACGGACATTAAGCTTTAGTCAGAAGGAAATGTGGACAATTTAAAGAAATAATCATAAAGGGCTGCCTCTTTCATAGAAATTACAGGTTCTATGAAGAGACAGCCCTTTTCAATTTGAATCAAAAAACGAGGCAGTTGATGCAAATTATTTCTTAGTATCGGCTCCAGAGGCAGCTCCAGCGTCATCAGCAGCTTCAGCGTCATCTCCAGCTCCAGCTTCTGTTTCCGTTGCAACGACGACAGTTTCAGGTACTTCAGCCAATTCCTTAATAGTGGTTATGGTTGCATAGACTTCATCTTCACTATCAGTGATTTGGATTTGTTTGTCTAAATTAAAGTTCTTCGCAGTGATTGTATCTCCCAGTACCATGCTGGATACGTCAACAACGATTGATTCAGGCATCAAGACCGCTTTACCGATAACATCCACTTCGGTTTTCTGAACTTGAAGCATCACATTATTTAAGCTATCCTTACCTTCGAAGTTGATAGGGATCTGCATTTTTACTTCGTGATCTTGAGAAACAAGGAATACATCTGTGTGAATGACTTTCGCGGACATAGGATCCCTTTGAACTTCCTTAATAAAACCGAATTTCTTGTCGCCGCCATAATTTACGAAGACTTTGGCGTGCGCACCATGTTTTGCAATGATTTTTTTCAGATCTGCTGAGTCAAATTGAACGGTAATTGCATTGGTAACACTATCGCCATAAAGCACTCCGGGTGTAAAACCCGCTGCTCTACATTGCTTAGGGTGCATAGTCCTATCAGCTGCGTTTAAAATAGTCTCTTCCATAAGAAATCACTCCTTAATTTGCCTTGCCTATAAAGCCATTATCTATGACTGTTATATTGCATGCTCGTTGGAATCTCGTCCACATCAAGTTATAGTATATCATAAAATCCCTACACGTGATAATTTCCTTTTCATTATTATATTTAATTGGAGGGTCCAGGCTTAAAACTGGACAAAAGTCGGCACGGTATGGTTACTGGGGGACTCGCTTTAGCAAGCTTGCCATTCTCAAAGCTGAATTTCTGTTGAAAGATCTCCGTGCTGATGTTCCTTGGATTAGAATTACCACCGAAGACAAAGTTACCTAAACTATAGACAATACATTTACCCTGATACACTTCGTACGGTTGAAGAACGTGCGGGTGGTGACCTAGCACCAAATCGGCCCCCACGTCAACGGCGAACCGCCCAAGTTCACGTTGTCCTTGGGTGACGACCGATTTGTTTTCCGTACCCCAATGAAAACTCACGATAATTAAAGAGGTTTTTTCTTTTAGAGCCTTAATATTATTGGTTAAATCCACTTTCAGGGTATCCAAATTAACCCCTTCCTCTAAAGGACCTAACGTGTTGACGCCAATTAATCCTATGTTAACCCCGTTCTTTTCATAGATTGTAATTTTGTCATCTCCAAAACTAGTGATTCCTGCATGCTCTAAAGTTGCTAGCGTGTCCGTGAAGCCTTTAGTGAAATAATCCATACTATGGTTATTGGCTAAATTCACAGCTTCAATGCTTCCCTGCTTCAAGATTTCTGTATAGTACGGATTTCCTTTAAAGAAAAAGGCTTGGTTTCCCTGGGCGCTTTTATCGGGTTTTTCCGAGGCTTCCGTTAAGGGCCCCTCTAAATTAGCAATCGTAAGATCATCCTCACTCAGTAGTTTCTTGACCCCAGAGAAGAAATAACCTGACCCGTGCAACTTATAATATTCATCAAAACTGCCTGTGTAGGTAAAGTGTTCATCTTGGCCCAATGTAACATCTCCCACAGCACTGATGCTGATGGTCGATTGATGGGCATTGTCCAACACTTGTGGCCGTTGAACTTGAGCAGAAGCCGCAATATCCGCTGGTTGATAGGGATCCTTGTCATCAAAATGCCACCACTCAGTTGCCAGTGCCTTAAAGCCGTTCTGGAGCATGACCGTTTGCAAATATTTTGCATTAACATTGTCATTAACTGACGCGGCTGCAGCAGTGAAATCGTCAAAGCCGGTAGGCATGGAGATTTCGTTGCCCTGTAAATCGATCAAGGTAATATCAACAGCCGATCCTCGAGTATGGTTAGAATAGCCTTTATTAGGATTCGCGACATAACGAGTATCAGGAACGAGCTTCCACATTTTGAACTGAGTCTCAGGACTTCTATAGGCATCCCAAATTTTCAAATGATAGCCTTTCTTCTCAACTTCGTCAGCAACTTTCTTGAGCTTATCGGCTGTTCCGCGGCGAAGAAGGGCCTTGGGAGCAGGGCTATCGTATAGCTTGGTGTGAGTAAAATTATCGGTGGTGGCATACTTTATGTCCAAGACCACAGAAGGAATGAGTTGCTGGATATCGACAAAATCAGGCGTATCAGCTGCCATAATTTGTGCTGATGATCCAAATATGCAGGAGAAGGTTATTAAGATCACTAAAAATCGGTAGAACACAAAGAACACCTCCCGTTGATATGATTGCGTGAGATTTATATAATCTTTCAAAAGAAACAACTTAGTTAAAATTCCCTAGAAGGCGTTTTATTATCTCGATTAACATTCGGTAAATATTAGAAATGGCAAAAATATATAGTAAGATTTAAAGTTAGCTTTAAGAAACGAAAAAAACGCGACTCCCTTGTGGGAATCGCGAAAAGTAAATAGTTTTTAATTTGCACCCTTTGTTATCACAATATTGCTAATGATATGATAGTATTCAAGTTAAGGGTTCATAGATAACGCATGAAAGGCTACTACCTAATCTTTTTTAAACTTTAGTCTTAAGTCTCAAGAGGCAATTAGCTAGGGTCCACGAAAGGAAGGGGTTACTCTTATGTCGATCATTATGTTTAACGCTATGGTCAAATTAAGAAACTCAAGAGTCGATCAAGGTTTATGTGTAGGCTGTGGCGGTGTTCAAGATAGTGAAGGTTCGAATTACTGCCTTAGTTGTGATGAGAAATATAATCGGTCCAGGCACGATCATGTGTTGAAATATCATGCCGATGGGAAGTGCTCAACCTGTGGTAAGGGGCTAGATCGAAAGGGCTGGTTTTGTATCATTTGTGCGGGAAATCTTAAGTTGAGAGCAAGGGTAAAGTGTGCAGAGAGAAGGGCTAACCACCTATGTGTACAGTGTGGGGAAAGTACAAATTTAGGCTCCTACTGTCAGAGTTGTAGAGACCTTAGAAATGCAAGGTCTGCCGTGAAAAAATAAGGGCGATCACCTTTGTAAAGGATCTGTTACATTTCCATTATTTCTAAATCTTCCATAAGATGTCTTATATTTTTCTCATAAATATCTAAGTAAACTAAAATATCTCTCTCAATAATAAACTCTGTTAAAT
>DHWG01000109.1:22164-22422 GCA_002413075.1 Desulfosporosinus sp. UBA5188
GAATAATAAACTCTGTTAAATTTATATGAGTCATGATATTTAAGACTTTATTATTATCGGATAGGCTGAAAATGCCTAAAGGTGATAAAGAATTTGCTTTGGCGATTGCATCTTGTAATTTATTGACATCTGAAATATTTTTTTGTTTCATAGGGAAAGTACAACCGATGGTGATTACTTTTAGACTTTCATCTAAATTGACATCAAAATCAAAACTCTTTATGTTTTTTCCAATAAAACTATCTCCACTTGAGTTAA
>DHWG01000112.1:0-3098 GCA_002413075.1 Desulfosporosinus sp. UBA5188
TTATTAAAATCAAAATCAAAGAGGGACCCAGTAAATTGCTTTACTGGGTTCCTCTTTGATTTTGATAATCAGCTAATTTGATAGATGAAATTAGCTTGGCGGTCGCTATGGAAGGCTAGTCTGTGTGATGGTGAGAAGGGATGTTCCCAAGGATTAAATTTCTAACTACTGCAGTACAACCTAAAACTTCCGAATCCGTATAAACTCTGCTAACTCTTCCAAAGCCTTACGTGTTGGGACCGAGGGAAGTTCCTGGAGATGTCTTTTGGCTTTCAAGACATATAAGTCGACCAGATGCATGGACCGATCGATCGCCCCGGTGGCTTTAATGAGGTCAATGGTTTCCGCCACTTCATCGTCGGTTTTATCTACTTTTCCAAGTAACGCCTTTAACGGAGCTGGGTCAGTTGATAACTTGAGAGCCAAGATCATGGGCAACGTCATAATGCCCTGGTGTACATCGCCCCCAATTGGTTTCCCAAATTCGGAGGCCTTGGCCGTCATATCTAGAACATCGTCGACAATCTGAAAAGCCATCCCCAGAGAATGTCCATAAGCACCCAGGGCCCAGACTTGACGCCTTGGGGCTCCCGAAACCAAACCGCCGAGTCGGCAGCAGGCAGAAATCAATAAGGCCGTTTTACGCTTTATACGGTAATAGTACTGTTTCAAGTTTTGCTCGACGTCAAAGGAGCATTTAATCTGCTGTATTTCGCCTTGGCACATTTCAACGCTGACCTCTGCTAGAATGCGCGAGACCTCAGGATTATCGATCTTCGAAATAAGCATTAAAGATTTAGATAACAGGTAGTCTCCAGTTTGCACAGAGACTATATTGCCCCATTTTGCTTTCACGGTCGGGCGTCCTCTTCTCGTCATGGACGCATCGACCACATCATCATGAACTAACGTCGCCATATGAATCAGTTCCAAGGCCATCGCCACAGGAATTAACTTTTCCAAGGGATAACCGTAGAATTTCCCGGCTAAGAGCGTAAACGCCGGTCGCAACCGTTTTCCACCTGCCGCCAATAGATGGACAGCAGAATCTTGGAGAATTGGATAATCCGTCCCCACGAATTGCGTCAGGTCGTTTTCTACCCGTTGCAGATCTTTATTTATTTGACTGAAGAGCCAGAGTTGTTTCAAAACCGGTTCACCTGCTCGCACCCTTTTCTTCATAAGATACCATATCTAATGGCAATTCGGCCAGTGGATCCTTAGGACTTTCATCGTCGTACTTTAATAAGACCTCTTCTGGTTCCGGAACGTTCGCCCCACTTTGTGGTGCTTGTGTATTCGGTGGATTTGGTTTATCCATTGAATTTTGAAATTCGCTGGTCAAATCGTGGGTTGCTTTGCGAACTTCAAAAACCACTTTACCAATGGTTCTAGCGATATCCGGCAAATCCTCAGGTCCAAACAAGATCAGTGCAATAGCCAAAATCAAAATAATTTCACCAAAGCCCATGTCTATGCCCCCTTATTTCAATGCTAGCTCTTTATCTCTTTTACGAGCCACCAGATAACCCAGCCAAATACTGACTTCATAGAGGAGATACATCGGTCCCGCCATGAGGAGTTGTGTCACGAGATCGGGAGTTGGGGAAATGATAACCGCCAAAATGATGATCGCCAGTATTGCCCAACGTCTTTTTTTAGCTAAAGTCTTCGGAGACAACACACCAATGCGAATTAAGATTAATAAGACAATGGGTAGTTGAAAGACAAGTCCAAAGGTTAAGAGAAAGGTTAAGAGAAAGCCTAGATACGATATTTTGGTCACAAAGGGCGTTGACTGAACTGCCCCACCACCGGCATAAAGCAAGAATTTGATCCCGATAGGTAGCACACCATAGAAACAGAGGGCGGCGCCACCAAGGAAGAGAATAACTGAACTTGGAACAATAATATATAAATATTTTCGTTCATTTTGCTTTAAAGCGGGTAACACAAAACTCCAAATTTGCCACATAAGCACGGGGAGCGCTAGGATCACTCCTAGGAACATGGAAATTTTAATTTTCACCAGCATGGGTTCCATGGGCGTTGTCGTAATGAACCTTATATCTTCCAACATGGTGACGGGTCTTGCTAAATAAGCGAAGGTTAGATCACTGAAAAACCATCCAATAATAGAACCCAGCATTATGGCATACGCAGAGAAGACTAATACTTTGCGTAGGGCAAGTACATGTTCTAGTAACGGCAGATTGCCATCCTTTCGAGGTCGCCTGCGCATCAGTCTACACTCCCTTCCCGTACACCTTTAGCAACTCGTAGTGGGTATTGCGTTGAACCGCTTGATAACCCGCATCTTCAATACAATGAATAATTTCTTGCAACGGGACACGAGTTTGTACGCCTGCTGCACGAACGACATTTTCTTCCAACATGGTACTGCCAAAATCATTGGCCCCAAAATGCAAAGCCACTTGCGCCATCTTCGCGCCTTGCGTAACCCATGACGCTTGAATATTAGGGACATTATCAAGCATCAAGCGTGCGACTGAAAGTGTCCTCAAATACTCGACCCCCGTACTTCCTTCTCCGCCCAGCGATGTGTTCGTCGGTGCAAAGCTCCAAGGAATAAAGGCTGTAAATCCACCCGTTTGATCCTGAGCGTCTCGGACACGAACCATATGTAGAATTCGTTCTTCGAACGTCTCAACATGCCCGAACATCATAGTTGCCGTCGTCTTCATGCCCAGCTTGTGTGCCGCCGTCATGACGTCCATCCATTGTTGCCAGCTAATTTTATTAGGACTGATGAGATGGCGAACCCGATCGTCTAAAATCTCCGCCCCACCCCCGGGGATTGAATCTAGGCCAGCATTTTTAAGGCGTAAGATAACGTCTTCGATAGGCAAATTGGCCTTATTCGCTAGATCCCATATTTCTGGAGGACTAAACGAATGAATGTGAATGGAATAATGGCTTTTGATATCGCGTAAAAGATTTTCAAAGTACTCCAAATCCAAATCAGGATGTAATCCCCCCTGGATTAAGAGCTGTGTCCCCCCTACGTCGATTGTTTCTTTGATTTTATCATGTAATTCGTCCCGTGACAAAATATAACCATTAGGGTCTCCCGGTTT
>DHWG01000112.1:3297-4921 GCA_002413075.1 Desulfosporosinus sp. UBA5188
ACTTTTTCTGGATGCATCTGCCCACGAACGAGATCCGCGCCTTGTCCCAGGGCCAGCAGATCTGCATCCTCAAATAATTTGATCCCATCCGCCATGGATAAGCGTTGTCCCTCTAAACGTTTCTCTATAATTCTCAAGGTCTCCGTTTTCATTGCGTTCCCCCTAACCCGGTTCGTTCCACCGCAGCTCGTCCGGCCTTTTGAATCATGTGGATCATGGCGTGCTTCGTCACTCCGCTACCCGCTAAATCATCGACCCCAAACCCTAGAGAAACTTGGGTTAATTTGAGACCTAATTGGTTCCAAGAGGCTTTAATATGATCGAAATTATCGAGTAATATCCTTGAGATGGCCAGTACTTTCAAGTCTTCAAGGCCCGTCGTTGTTCCGACGCCCATCGTTCCTTCCAATTCTTTATCTTTAGGGACACTGGAAAGCGGTGTAAACGACAGAAACTCGCCGGTTTGGTCCTGTTGTTCTCGCAACCGGCACAAAATGTCAATTTGTTCCTCCCTAGATTTAACGGTTCCGTACAGCATCGTGGCATCTCGGAGGTTCGTATCATGAGTTGATTGATCGATACGATAAAAAGTTTGATGACCATTTTTTCGTTCGCGTACGATATTAGCCATAGTCCCAAGCGCCAAGATATCTTGACTGTTCATCAGGCGAACACCCGCGTCATGATCTAATCGTTCGCCTTTTTCCACTTTATCTATCAGGTCAAAGAGTTCACTATTAGCAAACAGTGAGGGCATATATCCCGCTCCTTTCCTTTTATAGGCATGTTTAGTCTATCCCAATAGGGTTAAATCAAAGATTGAAAAGACAAAGAGTAAAAGACTTAAGTAACCATTAAGGTCGAAAAATGCCACACCGATTTTCGAGAAGTCATCTGCGGAGACAAGGCGATGCTGGCGATAGAGTAACACAATGGCTATGGCGACACCCATATAATACAACCAGCTCATAGACATTACCACTCCGACGGCTATAAAAAAGATAGGCGCAATAATATGCAAACCCGCTGATATCTCTAGACCTCTCTGGATACCAAAAATTGCTGGAACAGAGTGAAGCCCTTCACGACGATCAAACTCCACATCTTGACAGGCATAAACGACATCAAACCCTGCAACCCAAGTCATGACCCCTAACCCCAGAAGAACGGGTGCCAAAGCCCAATGACCGGTCACTCCAATCCAAGCGCCTGCCGGCGCCAAACCCAATGAAATTCCTAAGACAATATGACATGCCCAGGTAAACCTTTTAGTATAGGAGTATAAGACCAGAAAAAATACAGCGATTGGCATCAACCACAACGCCAAAATATTGAGCTGGTACGCTGAATAGCCAAGGAGTAGGAAAGAGAGAACGATATAAAGGTAGACTTCCTTCGTTCTTAACTGGCCTGCTGGCATGGCTCTTTGTGCCGTTCGAGGGTTACGCGCATCAATATGTCGATCAATTAGCCGGTTCAAGGACATCGCGGCAGTCCGAGCGCCTATCATTGCGAGAGTAATCCAAAACAGCTTTGAAATAGGTGGTACCCCATTTGCCGCTAAAAAAGCACCTAGGTAAGCAAATGGTAGGGCAAAGAGAGTATGTTCAAATTTAATCATCTC
>DHWG01000185.1:0-2527 GCA_002413075.1 Desulfosporosinus sp. UBA5188
AACTTGACTCAAGAGCGCTTTCATACGGCGGGGCAGTGTACAAGGAGGTACACTGCCGGCAATCAGACAGGGACGTCTGATTTGCCGGGCACCCCGCCCTTCTTGCAAGCAAGCTCTTTAGTCTTAGTTTGATCTGCGAGAGCAAGCAAGTGAGCGTTGTATCGCTAGTTCCCTAGTTCCCTAGTTTTATTCTGCGTCGTACCCACCGAGCGCTGTGTCCGCAAGTCCTGTCCAAAGACACTATGTAAAATCATCCCCAGTATAACAAGACCCATTCCAACATAGGACCAAAGAGTTGGATAGGCCCCATGAAGGAAAACCAATTCTCCGATGAGGGCAAAGATGACCTCCCCGGATTGAGTCGCTTCGACCGCTGAGAGTTTATGGACATCGCCCTTCGTCATATCTGTTGCCGAGAAAAACAGTATTGTTGCGATGACACCCGAAGAAAGCGCTACGATTAGAGATTGCATTGTTTGATTGCTGCTGGGAAGTCCGACTTGTTCTACCCCAAGAGCCGCTAATATAAACCAAAAAGGAAGACTAGCCAGTGTCATCCCAAGGACTCTTTGGTAGGCGTCAAACCGGTGCTCACAGGCGGCCATCATTTTACGATTCCCTAAAGGGTAAGCAAAGGCAGCGAGTAGAACGGGCAAAATTCCATATAACGATTCTTTGGCAGTGAGCGCCTGGGCTTGTTGCAGCTGAATTAGTACGATACCTATCAGAATGATGAGAGAAAGAGCTAAGCCTTTGACAGGTATAGAGGAACGAATTTTTTCGGGACCTGATTTCGTTAGAATTACACGATAAAAAAGCGGAGCAAGCAACGAACCCGCCACTATGGTAATCTGCCACATACTCGCGACTAACCAAGCTGGTCCATACGCCGCTGCAAAACAAAGAGGCGCATAGAAAAGTCCGAATCCTACGGTACTCCAGCGCAGCCAAATCATGGGCCTTTGGCGCATATCAGATAAAAGCGGCCTAAGATTCCCTCTTAACATTACTATAATAAGGAGAATCGGTGCCATAAAGGCAAATCTTAGAACCGCACTCCAGATCCAACTTCCCCCTGATAAATCCATAGCTCGATTTAAGACAAACGTCACAGCAAAAAAGAACGAGGCTAATATGCCAAGCGCAATGGCCTTCAAAGGCTTTCCTCCCTTCAAATAAATTTATGGCCTTTAATAAGATCGTTGAATTATAAAAAAGTTGGGCTCGTAAAGATTAGTTTACAAAGTATCATTGGATGACCAATAGTGTATGAGCAACATAATCATGTAGGGCTCGCCCCTTAATATTGAAAAACGGAACGGAGATATATAATATCGCCAAAACATTGGTCATAATTAAAAGCATTTCAGCTGTAGATGAGAAATTACTATTGGGGTACACTAACTGCCAAATAGCAAAGTGCGCAAGTTCCCATGGAATAAATTTTACAAGTGAACGAATGAATGAATCTGTATAAGTGAAATTTGATCCGTCAATTTTGATAACTTTAAGACGAAAAAGCAATTTGCCAGGAGTTGCATTAAGATAGGATGCTTCAAAAAGAAAAAAATATAAAAACACGGGGGCGACCAATAGAAGCAGACCGAAAAATTCAGCCTCCCATGCTGATCTTTGAAAGAGCGGACTTACAATTGGAGAAAATAAATATAAAACACCTGCATAAATGACTAGTAATAAATAGTCAATTAATAAGGCAGTAAAGCGTCGTATAAGTACAAATTTCTTTATTGGATGATCATCCATAGGTGTTGCCCCCTTTTATTCATATCATAACTTATAGAGAAGGTGAAAAGTTGTTAGATCTTAACATAAATCCAAAACTGAATAATTCATGTCCAATATGCGGAAAAATAGGACAAAAGGTAAAGGAAATTACCGTAGAGCATCAGGTAATCAATAAAAATGATATACATTTATATGGAGAACCGTATTTTATATGCCTAACCCCAGAGTGTGAGGCCGGTTATTACTCTCAAAACGGGAATGTAATTCGGCAAGAACAACTGAAAAACAAGATTTGGTTTAAGAAGAATATTTCTGCCCCTATTCCAATTTGTTATTGTGCAAACGTTACGGAAGAACAAATTCTTTACCACGTGGCTGAAGCCCAGTGCTGTTCAACGCTAGAAGATATCAAAAGACACACTGGGGCAAATACAGGTTGTGAATGCATAATCAAAAACCCAGCAGGTGGCTGATGTGCTCCCGTAGTGCAATCGGTGATTGCCAAAGGGTTAGTTCTTCGAAAATAGGGAGGGTCTGCGAGACACTTGTTCAGCCATGCGATCGTCGTGCCAAACTAGGGCTTTAAACCTTTATGCATGAGAGAAGGGTATCCGGCCAATTCGACATCCTTGTCTCAGGGCCGGCGGGAAACGTCCTGTTTCCCGCCCTTCCAATGAAAGCGGGTTAAAGCCGAGTTCGGCTACAACGACCTCAAAGGCTTCTCTCCGTGTGATCGCGGACCCTCTCGTCTGGAACGTGAAGTACCCCCTTCCCAGCTCGC
>DHWG01000185.1:2637-2828 GCA_002413075.1 Desulfosporosinus sp. UBA5188
GGAACTTCGCGCTTACAAAAGTGAATCTTCTTTGAGCGAGCAGCGTATCAAACTTGATTCAAGAGCGCTTTCATACGGCGGGGCAGTGTACAATCCACTGTGATTCTAAGCCAGGGGCTTGTGTGACATAAGCGCTACGTCTCTACGTAAGCAGCGTAGCAAACTCCGTGTAAGCGACCCCAGTTACGGGG
>DHWG01000185.1:3112-5455 GCA_002413075.1 Desulfosporosinus sp. UBA5188
CGTAGGAGGGAGAGCGTTGTCACCCAAGTCCCCCTCGACAGAAACAAGGGCAAGCTGTATACTGTATACAATGTGCAAAGGAGCGGGGAGAGAATAATATGCGACAAGAAAAAGACTTAATTGGCGTTCACGAAGTTCCGGATGATGTGTACTATGGAATTCAAACAGTCCGTGCAACAGAGAATTTTCCGATGACAGGATATCACCCGCATCGGGAATTGATTCGAGCATTGGGTATGGTTAAAGGTGCGGCAGCCGAGGCCAATATGCATATTGGATCCTTAAGTCTTGGGATAGGAAAAGCGATCGTCGAAGCGTCAAGGGAGTTAATTGAAGGGAAGTTGCACGATCAATTTGTGGTCGATGTGATACAGGGTGGGGCAGGTACCTCCATGAACATGAATGCCAATGAGGTGATCGCTAATCGGGCGATTGAACTCCTTGGTGGGAATAAGGGCGAGTATTTTAAAGTACATCCCAATACACATGTGAATATGGCTCAAAGTACCAATGATGTTTTCCCCACCGCCATCCGCATTGCGAGCTTAAATGTAGCGCATGACTTGATTGACGCTCTCGACCTGTTACGTCAATCCTTCGAAGATAAAGCTCAAGAGTTTGACGGTGTTATTAAAATGGGGAGGACCCATTTGCAAGACGCCGTTCCTATTCGACTGGGCCAGGAGTTTGCAGCCTATGCGCTCATGCTGGGACGTGACCTTAAAAGAATTAAACAGGCAATACTGTCTCTAGAAGTGATGAATATGGGAGCGACAGCGGTTGGCACAGGGCTAAATGCTGATCCCGAGTATATTAAACAAGTGACACAGCGCTTGCGCGATTGGACGCAATTACCCATGCGAATTGCTGATGACCTCGTGGATGCGACTCAGAACACAGATGCGTTCATGGAAGTTTCAGGAGCGTTACGAACCTTAGCCGTAAATCTTTCCAAAATAGCCAACGATCTGCGCTTGATGGCTTCTGGCCCTCGGACCGGACTGAATGAAATTAATTTACCCCCTATGCAACCAGGTTCCTCCATCATGCCCGGTAAAGTCAATCCAGTGATGGCCGAAGTCGTCAATCAAGTGGCATTTCAGGTTCAGGGGAATGATTTCACCATCGCGTTAGCATGCGGTGCAGGACAACTGGAACTCAATGTCATGGAACCTGTCGTAGTTTTTAATCTCCTTCAATCCTTGGATATCCTGCGCAACGTGTCACGTGTCTTCAGGGATCGTTGTGTCGTGGGCATCACCGCGAACGTCGAACGTTGCCGCGAAATGGTGGAAAACAGCGTCGGCATCATAACCGCCATTAACCCCCACGTGGGTTACGACGTGGCATCCAGCGTAGCCAAAGAGGCCATCATATGTGGTCGGCCAGTCCGCGACATATGTGTTGAAAAATGCGTACTGACAAAAGAAGAACTTGATGTGATACTAAACCCGTATGAGATGACCAATCCAGGTATTGCGGGAGCAGCTTTATTAAAGCGGTAGACGATTGGACATCCGACTCATTAGGCTCTCATCAAATGGTGGGGCCTTTTTTCTCGTCACATATTCACCATACAAAGGTCACAGAACAGTAAAGAAATTTTGCTATGCTAATAGAAGGCAATACAGATTGAATATATTAGCGTGGGTGATTTTAAACTGGAAAGAGGTAATTATGAGAAAAAAGAAAACAAATACAATCGTGATAGCGACAGCTATTACAACACTTTTATCAGCAACTACGGCTGCTTTTGCAGATACGACAAGCCTTAATACAGCACAAACACCAAAGTTTCCCCAAACACAATCAGGTAAGATGTACGACTTTCCCGATAGCCATTTAGTTAGTCTTATAAATTCAGGTACACTTACCCAGACTCAAAAAGACGCCATTCAGTGTGCTATCCTAACAGACCCAAAGGTGAGCACGGCTAAAGGCAAACTCAAGAGAGGCGATAACGGTGGATTTAAAACAGTTCTAATTGGTCTAGTAAAAACTGCCACACTTAACCAGGCTCAAAATGGCGCTATTCCAGTGCGATCACAAAAGCTAGGAGAAGGCGGCACAGCAATTGAATCCGGTACAATTACTTAGCGCTAATTAAATCGGCTTAAGGAACAGATTGTTTATAGTTCAAGGAAACTTAATTGTTATTAACTTGAAATTATGCAGATGATTTCAATGACTGACTATGATATAATTTATACCAATAAAGTTAAAAGGAGTGATAAGAATGGAGGATAAAATTCTTCGGGCAATAGAAGCTCTCAATCAAAAGATTGATAAATCGACAGAAGGCCTCGATCGAAAAATTGTAAAATCAATAGAAGGTCTTGATCG
>DHWG01000185.1:5645-7076 GCA_002413075.1 Desulfosporosinus sp. UBA5188
AGAAGGTCTTGATCGAAAGATTGATAAATCGACAGAAGGTCTTAAGCAAAAATTTGAAACTTTGTCAAGCCAAGTTCATGAGAATACACAAATATTAAAGGCGTTGGAACATCTAGCCCAGGTCAATAAAGCCGAGCATGATAAGATGACGGTTGACATAGCGGAAATAAGTGGAGAAGTCAAATCAATAAGAAAAAGCCTATCGACTGTTGAATTAGTTACAGCCGATAACTGGAGCGATATCGTGAAACTTAAAGCCTTAAAATAACTGAACAAAAAAGAAACCCTAATCACGGTACCAAAGCTCAACACAACAATAACAGAAGTTCATAGAGAATATGCATAAAGCGTAGACCAAAGCTAGAGGAGCCTTTTTATTAGAAAGAAAGGACTTTCTGGCTTTTTATATTTCATAGGGAGAATGAGTGAGAAACCATCAGCGCCAATCTTTAAGGCTTTACAGGAGGAGAATAGTGATGCGAATATTTGTAACAAGCGACACGCACAACGATTACATCATATTGAAGAAGCTAAAAAATTTCCTTACACAAAACACGTTTGACTACACGATCCATTGCGGAGATATAGGAGGCAGTCATAGCTCTGGGCAAACGTTCATCGAGTTTGGGAAACAGCAATATGACAATTTTAAATATTTTAAAGAACATTTCCCAAGTATGTTATTTATTTTAGGTAATGATGATTGGTTTGAAGCGGAAGATGCAAAATATATTAAAGCTTCGAATCGAGAAATACCAAAGAATTTTATTGGCTTTGAATGGGTCAACATAACGCCATTTAACACAAACCGGGAAGCAAATGAAAACAAAATTGCCTATGAACTAAGCAAGTTAGGTAAGGATTTTAGTAAAAGCATAGTAGTGGCTCACAATCCACCCCATAATTGTCTAGATATGATACATAGGGGTGAAGCAGTCGGCAGTAAGTCGATAAGAAAATTTATTGAACAGTACCAACCCAAGCTATGGCTATGTGGACATATCCATGAAGCCTTCGGAGTATCAAGCATAGGAACAACTGGTGTCTTTAACTGCTCAAGCAGGCCAGATAAACATCAACTTCAAGGTTGGATTATTAACGTAGAGACACTGGATTATGAAACGGTGATAATTTAATAGTGTGAGAAGGTAGCGGGAGCAGGGACAATTCTTTCTTGCACATGCAAGTCAGGAACCGTCCCTGCTCTCATTCTTTCTGCTCTATCGTTCCATTCTCCGTTCCACGTTTCAAGCCAGGAACTTGTGTGACATAAGCACGACGTCTTTACGTAAGCAGCGTAGCAAACTTCCGTGTAAGCGACCCCAAATACGGGGCAGCGCACAAGGACGTGCGCTGCCGCCATTGAGCCAAGGTCCCCTCCCGCCATCCTTGGCTCCGGTGACACTCGGACGTCCTTGTCCAGCGGATGGC
>DHWG01000135.1 GCA_002413075.1 Desulfosporosinus sp. UBA5188
GTCAAGCAACCATTAAGTTGTCCGCTTGATGCATGTTTACTTGAGAAATAATCACGTGTACCATGGTGGTTATCTGCAATAAGAGTTCCCGTAGATTAGGAGTACAAGGACTGTCCTTGTGGTTATTAGGACACTTTAAGGGCAAAATAGCTTATACTTCTTAAAAAATCTTGAAAAGAGGGTAACTATGCCACCTATTACCATGATAGAAAAGTTACTTGCTACCTTTAACAATCCCTATAAGCGCCATGTCGGTAAGCATACCCGGAAATTTAATCTTCGCGCTATCCAAAAGGCGAAAAATGAATCACAAAAAAGGTTATGGTTATCTGCAAGTATTGCTTCAGAGGAATTAGTAGCTGCCTTGCTTCAACTGAATAGTAAGATAAATTTGGAACCCTTCAATAAAAGGCTTTTAAAAGAAGCTATTGATAAAAAACAAGTCCTTGCAGTCTTACGTGCCTATCTATCGGCTGTGGTTGTTTTAATCAGCACTTATAAAGACACTGTTTTGACAAGCACCGCTCTGACTGAACAGAACTTTTTACAGGCCTGGTGTTGGGTCTTTGAATATCAACCAGAAGATATGAAAATATTTGATGAAATATTGTTGACGGCTTACAGCCAATTTGGTACGATTGGGCTAATGAAAGAGACGGGTAAAATTATGGCTGATAATTTTTATCAAGAGACGAGCGAACTTACCTCAGAAGAAATTACGGTCCTTGAGGGAATTCTGTTAAATGACGTGTCAGGAATACTTCAGTATCTTAAACAGCCGTCTAAATAATACGTTTTGACTGTGGAGGTTTTATGTTTATTTTAGATAAGGATGCCGCACAATATATAGAGTTAAAGTCAGGGTCTGTGGTTATTAGCTTGGAACTCCAACCCTCTGCCGGTGGCTGAGGTTGCTCAGGTGATAGCGTAACAGGTAGTTACGTACCGACCATATATTTAGGAGAACCCCCTGCTGATGAACGACTTAAATATAAAGTAAAACAAGTCGAAGAAATAGCAATCTACTACCCCTCCAGACTAAAAATTAGAAAAGATTTCCCTGCAATTAAAATACGACTGAAAAAATTATGGTTCTTTAAGTGGTTAGAATTAGAAGGAGCTATGGGGACAGTCTTTGAACAGTAAGGTTAACAAAGAGGAGACGATTTCACTCGTCTCTTCTTTTATTTGCGTTTTTTAGCACTCTCTAATCCGGTTTGCGCATGAATCTTCATAACCGTTGCCCAATTACGTGTCGTCATCTTATCCCCTAATACACGACCGACAACTTTTGCCAATCCGCTCGCCTGTACCCCATTGGGGCACCACAAATACGCAGCCCTCACACCGAGAGCTAGCGACTCCATAATTCATTTCACCGTTCAACCAATTAGCTGTCCACAATATCCCAACAATTCTTCTATATCATACAACAGATATGCCTTGAATGTTTAGAAAATGTTTCCCTAAGGCGTCTCTCTTATCTTGTCGAATCCTTCTACTTCCTGTACAATAAGGTCAGAGATTGAAATATATTATCGGGGAGGTCATTATGTCTGAGTCTTTGAGGTCTTTGAGGTCTTCGAACTTCAGAGGAATATTCGTTTTATTCCTTATCTTTTTACTTATTTTAGGTGGTATTGTCCAAATTGCTCGTCCTTATCCTATCGTGGAGGCAAAACCGTTTGCTGACAGTTCCAAATTGCCAGGTAGTTTTTCAGTTGACTTTCCGCAACAAGGCCAATCCGCCGTTGGTACCGAGAACTTGGGCGTGGTTGCTTCCTCTTCCGTCAAAACTCCCATCCCGATTGCCAGTGTAGCAAAAATCATGACCGCTTATTTGGTCTTAAAAACTTTTCCAATGAAGTCCGGCGAAGATGGACCCAGCTTAACCATGGTTGCAAAAGATGTTGATGAATACCAAGACGGTCTAAATAAAGGCCATTCGGTCTTAAAAGTTGAAGTCGGTGAAGTCCTCACTGAGAGGCAACTTCTAGAAGGTTTATTGTTACCCTCTGGGGGAAATATTGCCGACAGGTTAGGCCGTTGGGTCACTGGCTCAGATGATGCTTCTTTTGTGGTCAAGATGAATGAAACCGCTAAATCCCTTGGTATGACGAATACGACCTATGCTGATGCCAGTGGGGTGAGTGCCGCAACGGTAAGCAACGCAGTGGATCAGGTTAGGCTGGCACAAGTAGCTATGGAAGACCCAATTTTTCGCGAAATCGTCGCCATGCCCCAAGCAACGCTTCCAGTAGCTGGTACAGTGTATAATGTTAATGGAATGCTCGGGAAACATGGGGTTGTGGGTATTAAAACAGGTTCCACCTCGAAAGCTGGCGGTAACTTTGTCTCCGCCACACCGATCACGGTCGGGGATAAGACGCATTATATTATTGCGGTCGTGTTGGGACAGCAGAGCGTTCAACCCCTGCAAACCGCACTTGATGAGAATGTTAAGATTCTAAACCAGGCACGAACACAATTCAAATTATATCCAATAGCTCAACCTAGTTCAGGTTTTGGTAAGATTTCAACGGCTTGGGACACCAAAAGTGATTTAAAAACCACTCAAGCACTCCAAATTTTCGGTTATCCTGGTATGGAAGTAAAATATTCTATTAAACTTAATAATACTAAATTACCCATTTTACCCAATAATAATGTTGCGAACTTAACCGTAGAGGCGGGTCATGAGATTCAGACCGTTCCACTTCAAAATGTACAGCAAGTTAAATCACCCTCATTTTTATGGAAACTCACAAGATTTTAAAATAGAGACGTTGCACATATTTTCATAAATAAGAAGAGCGTAACATTCGATTGTTGCGCTCTTCTTATTTATTGGAAGACTAAGTTCCTCCCACTTCTATTTTACTAGGAATTTGATGCTCTTGAATTTTATATAGCAGTGCCCTTCTCGAAATCTGAAGAAGTTTTGCTGCATGTGTATGATTACCTCCTGTCCGTTCTATAGCCTCGGTTATGTGACGTTTCTCAGCCTGTGACAACATCTCTCGCAAAGACTGTAAATAACCATTTTCAGAAACATCTGTGCCTTCTTCCGTCGTTATACTCAGTGGAAGATGCTCTGGCAAAATAACCCGTGTACTGCTCATGATCATCGCATGTTCCACCGCGTTCTCTAATTCTCGAACATTTCCTGGCCAAGGATAACTGCGGAAGATTTCGACCACTTCAGGCGTGAGAAACATACCATTCCGACTTGTTTCTCCTGAGAAACGTTTTAAGAAATAATCGGCTAGTAAAATAATATCCTCCCCTCGTTCAGAAAGTGGTGGTATACAAATAGGAACAATATTTAGTCGATAATAAAGGTCCGCACGAAAGCGTTTTTGGCATATTTCTTCGGTTAAATCGCGATTTGTCGCAGCAATAATACGAACATTGGTGCAAAATGTCTTCGTTCCTCCGACGCGTTCAAACTCCTTGTCTTGTAAAACACGTAGAAGTTTCACCTGGAGATTTGGACTCATTTCCGCAACCTCATCAAGAAAAAGTGTCCCACCTTCAGCCAATTCAAATTTTCCTGCTTTTTGGAAAAGAGCCCCTGTAAACGCTCCCTTTTCATGGCCAAAAAGTTCGCTCTCTAACAGGCCTTCTGGAATCGCACCACAGTTAACCTGAATGAAAGGATTTTTCCGCCGTTGATCACTTGTATAATGAATGGTCTTCGCGACCATCCCTTTACCCGTTCCACTTTCTCCCGTCAGCAAGACCGTTGCTTTAGAGTTCGCGACTCGACCAATACTTTTATAGACTTCTTGTATTTTCGGACTTTCTCCGATGAGCTTGCATGGGGCCGTCGTTTCCATGCTGATCGCTTTCACTTCCTCAGTGAGGTAGACCACTTCTCGCGCCAATTGTCGCATGTGAATCGCCCGACTCACAATAATCTTGACTTCTTCGAGGTTAAAAGGTTTTAGGATATAGTCAAAAGCACCACGTTTCATGGCTTCAACCGCAATTTCCGAACTTCCATAGGCCGTCATCAAGATAACGGGCAAATCTGGTATAATTTTGTGAATTTCGTAAAATGCTTGTAATCCATCCATCTCGGGCATGCGGATATCAAGTAAAACAACATCATAAACGTTTTCCTGAGCCATACGGAGTGCCTCTTTACCATTTTCCGCGGTATCCACTCCATAACCCACTTTACTTATGGCCGTTTGAAGCACCAAACGCAGGCTCATCTCATCGTCAGCTACTAAAACACGGACATGACTCGCCATATTGTGTTCCCCCCTTCTTAGTTGGATACATCTCCATAGGGTAAGCAAATTGTAAACGCGCTTCCTAGGCCAACCGTGCTTTCAACCCGAATATAGCCACGGTGAATCTCAATAATCTTGTTACTGACCGCAAGCCCCAGTCCTGTTCCTGTATCTTTCGTGGTAAAGAAAGGATCAAATATTCTCGGAATACTTTCTGGATCCATCCCCCTGCCACTGTCCTTTACGATAATCTCAACGCCTTCATTCACCGTCAGTGTCGTGACTGTAATCTTTCCGCCTTCTGGGGGAAGAGCTTGCACCGCGTTGAGTAATAAATTAACCAACACTTGTTTAATGAGTTCGGCATCAACGGCAATAAGCCCAATTGTTGGATCAAAGCATTTTTCTAACACCACAAGATCTTTTTTGAGGCTCGGTGAAAGTAAAGAAAGCGTATCTGCCACCAGTTCATTGGGATGAACGCATGAAACATGGTTTGTAGAAGGTTTGGCAAAATACAAAAGGTCCTCAATGACAACGTTAAGACGATCAACCTCTTTCAATACAACGTCTCCAAAAACCCGGGAGGAATGGCCCTTTGGCAATTCATCCACCAAAATTTGAACACTGCCCGAAATTGCTGCTAAAGGATTGCGTATTTCATGCGCCACACCAGCGGCCAGCTCCCCAACTGCAGCGAGGCGATCCACTCTCCTCACCCGGTCCTCAAAGGCCCTATGTTCCAACAAATCTTTGAAAACAAGCACCGCACCTAACGTATCTTGATTATTACTTAACATAGAGGTACTAACACTAATGGGGACGATTGTACCATCAGAACGAGAAAATTCCTCTTCATAGCCGATGAAGTTCTTACCTGTATGCAAAGTTTCCAACAGCGCGCTTCGAAATTTGGGATGACCAGGAAAAAGGCTGACATAATTAAGCCCAATTACCTCTTGATTTAACCCCATAATGCCCCGAGCAGCATTATTAATGGCCGTGACCTTTCCGTCATTATCAATCGTAATAATTCCATCGACCATACTCTCCATGATAATTTCCGTATGTGAACGATTATTCATGAGGCTTTGCGCCATTCCATTAATAGCAGAGGTTATTTCTCCAAATTCTCCCTGAGTTTCTGGCAATCGATAACTTAAGTCACTACGCAAACCCCGTAGCCCTAAAATAATACCTTGAACAGAGTTAGACACCCCGCTTGCCAAGGGCATACTAATACCGAGCCCTAATATGAAGGCGAGAGCTAACGCTAGATACATGACATCTTCCATTGTTTTAACCTGGTTATCGACACTTGCCGTCATTTCATTGGCCCAGGCGTATCCGATGATACGATCATTACGAATCAGAGGAACCATGGCATTGAGGATATTACCCCGAACCATTGTGCCACGTGCAGCCTGAGCCATCCCAGTTGCCATGACGACACGACCCAGGTGATCTTGAGCGATTGATTGACCCATGGTTGAATTGTATTCAGCACTGGGTCCATAGGTAATAATGCCGTCGAGGTCCTTAGAATAATAGCCCGCTCCTATTCCTGGATTTCCCGAAATTAGTTGATCAGTAATCCCAGACAACTTCGCATTGAGCCGTCGTATCTTTTCATCACGAGAAGCACCCTTAGCCTCTAAGGGTAACAAGGTTTCAAACTCCCCTTCCAAGTTCCCGTCCAACACCCGTGCAATGCCGAAAAGTTTGCTTTCCTTCTCCAAGTTCAGTGCTTGTTCGGCACGATGAATTAATATATAGCCACTCCCCACCAACGGCAACGCAACGGCCAGGGAAAGGATAATCATAAGTTTAAGGCGCATACTGAATATTCGCATGTCAATCCCCCTAAACGTGAGTCTTACTAGGCGATCTTTCTTATCTAAATCGGTTGTAATCTTCTTAATATTATGCATGTCTTTATTATCTTATTAATTTAATTCCATGTCCAGCCAAAACCAATCCTTAAAACGAAACCCCGCAGTCAATACCACAAGGTTTGTCCGTGCCTTGAGATGAGTTTTGCGAGTGGCAGGAGTTGGACCCGTCACCATAATAAGCGGATCAACGCCTGCCGATACCCCTGAAGTTATGATCATGCTCAAATAAGATTACGGCTTGATCAAAGTTGCCTCAGTACACGCTTGCACTTCCTCGAAGGATAAGCCCGGTGCAATCTCCTTCAGCACTAATCCCTTGGGGGTCACTGCCATAACCCCCATGTCCGTGATAATCAGATTGACTTGTTTTGCTGCCGTCAAAGGCAATGTGCACTTCTTCAGGATTTTTAAGCCACCAGTTTTGGTGGTATGCTCCATGGCAACAATAACGCGTCGCGCACCGACGACCAGGTCCATGGCTCCACCCATTCCTGGCACCATCTTGCCCGGAATCATCCAATTGGCTAAATTCCCTTCTTCATCCACTTGCAGTGCTCCAAGCACCGTGGCATCCACATGCCCCCCCCGAATGATGGCAAAGGACGTGGCACTATCAAAGCTACATCCGCCCGGTAAGATGGTCGCATACTGCCCTCCTGCATTAACCGTATCAGGATCTTCTTTTCCAGTCTCCGGTGCAGGACCAACACCCATATAACCGTTCTCAGATTGAAGAATAATCTTTATTCCTTCCGGCAGGGCGTTAGCGACCTTCGTAGGAATGCCGATACCTAAATTAACGACATCTCCCGTTTCAAATTCCTGAGCCACTCGCTTAACAAGCCACTCCATTCTCGCTTCCTTATCCAACGTTGCTCACCTCCCGTGGCAGTTTCTGAACCAAATAATCCACAAAGATACCAGGGGTCATCACTTCATCCGGGTCGATTTCTCCCACTTCAACGATGTGATCGACTTCAGCAATAACAATGTCTGCGGCCATCGCCATGAGTGGATTAAAATTACGGGCTGCACGACGATAGACGAGGTTTCCAGCCTTATCCGCCTTATGGGCCCTTAACAAAGCGACATTAGCCCGAACCGGGAGTTCCAGAAGATATTCATGACCATCGACAACAAGCTTCTGCTTTCCCTCCTCAATAATCGTACCGATACCCGTGGGCGTTAAGATTCCACCTAGACCCGCCCCTGCTGCCCGAATCTGCTCGGCTAAGGTCCCTTGGGGGACAAGCTTGACATCCAATTCGCCGGTTGTCATTTGCCTCCCAGTTTCTTTATTCGTCCCAATATGAGTTGCGATCAGTTTACTGGCGCAATGCTTTACAATCAGTTGGGACATCGCATCCCCCAAAATCCCTGTATCATTCGCGATGACGGTTAACGCCTTAACTTCCTTTTCACACACGGCTTCCAAAAGTTGATCAGGCGCTCCACACCCTATAAATCCTCCGACCATGATGGTCATTCCATTCTGAATCTTAGCAATCGCTTCTTCTAGACTGACTATTTGTGTCATAGTAATTCACCCTCTCTTAAAACAATTAGATCCACGACAGGTGAGTTAAGGGATTAGAAAATAGCAGGAATATAGGGTACAGTTTTCGCCAAGATCCAGCACATGAAGATAACCACAGGTAAATGGAAGACCAATTGCAAAATTGAGTAGCCTGCGAGGTCTCTTGCTTTGACACCCATAATGCCCATCAAAGGGAGCATCCAGAAAGGGTTGATAAAGTTTGGTAGGGCCTCTGATGCGTTATACACTTGCACCACCCAGCCAAGGCCAACATGCAATTGTTTGGCAGCTTCGAGAAGATAGGGTGCTTCGACGATCCATTTCCCACCGCCCGAGGGAAGGAATAGTCCTAGAATCGCTGAGTAGATAGCAACAATCGCTGGAAATGTATTTTGAGTTGAAATGGAAAGGAAGAACTTCATCAACAATTCAGCAAGTCCAGAACCCATCATCACTCCGAAAATACCGGCATAAATAGGGAATTGAATGAGTACACCGCCGGTAGCGGGTATGGATTTTGCGGCTGCATTTAAGAAACTCCTGGGTGTCCAGTGCAATAACATCCCCAACATCAAGAACATGAAATTATACGTATTCAGGTCAAGAGCAGCGATAGGTCCTTTAGTCTTAATAATGTTAAAGACATATATGGCGCCTATGGCAACAAGGATAAGTGTCAAGATTGGGCTATACTCTAACCATTCTCCAGGCTTTTCAGCTTTGGTTTTTTCAACAAGATCGTCGCCTGCTCCGTAATTGATACCAGCCATTTCAGCTGTTTTGGCTTTATCGGCATTAGGCGTAGAATAAAAACAGATCGTGACTGACAAAACAATCAGTACAACAATCATGACTAAGTTCTGCCAAGTGAAAATAGTTTCAGATAATGGAATCGTGCCACTAATTTTATAAAGTGCCGGAGGAATAGAGGATTTCGTGGTCATCAACAGCGCTGGTGCGGAAGAAAGCCCTAAAGCCCAAATACTTCCGAGTCCGAGGTATCCCGCCGCACCGATTGCTCTGTAATCGACCCCTTTCACCCGTTTGCTCACTTCTCTAATCAGGATTCCGCTGAAAATCAAGCTAAAACCCCAACTTAACAGAGAGGCTACCATGGCAAAGAAGGCAACAAAGGCCACTGCCGTCTTCGGTGTTTTAGGAATCGTTGAAAGTCTAACAATGAGCTTATGGACTGGCTTAGCCGAAGCTACAACGTAACCGGTAATAACGACAAACGCCATTTGCATGGCAAAGGGGACTAAATCCCAAAAGTGAGCTCCAAAATCGGTACCAATTTGTGTCGGAGTACGCCCCATCAAAAGTGCTGCCACTCCAACGATCACCACAGCAATCACCGCAAATACATAGGCATCTGGGAACCACTTTTCGCTCCAATCCGCCAGTGCGAATCCCGCTCGAGCCATCAGCCCCTCTTTAGTCTGCACTGGTTGTTTTTTTTCCTTGTTATCCATCTTTCACACACCTTTCATATAAATTCGCTGAGAAGATTCTTTCGAGCCTCGCCTTTTTCCCTACTCTTTTTGCGATTGACTCACCCCCTGCCTATTAGTAATAGCAAATTCTATGCCAACCCAATTACCCTGAATTATTTTTAGAAGCTTGGGGCTCATCCCTTGGTATAAGCCATTTCCGGCCATTACGAAGAATACAATAAAAAACACCACCCGCTTTATTTAAGCGAGTGGTGTGAAAATATGAGTACCTAGTGTGAACAGACATGCGTAGTTCAGTCGCCGATCTGCAATCATCGTCTAATTTTGGGTTAAGTATCTTTTGGCGATTCCGTCTTGCCCGGTTTGTTTGCCCAATAGCCAGCAAGTGCAGAACCAGTAAGATTATGCCAGACACTAAAAATCGCTCCCGGAACAGCGGCAAGCGGGTCCAAATGAGCCAGGGCCAATACCACAGCAAGTCCCGACATTTCAATACCGACCTCAAAAGTAATAGCCCTAGCTTGATTTTCACCCATACCAATAGCTTTTGAGGCACCATAACCAAGAGCTAATCCAATAGCATTATGCAGGGCGACTGCTACGAAGGCAACAATAGCTACCGTCGCAAGTTTAGAGGCACTAATAGCAACCACAATGCCAATCGCCCAAATAATGGCTATTACAGAGATCACCGGAACAATCTTCATAATACGATCAAGAGCAGCGCTAAAGAAATAACGCAATATCATTCCAGATGTCACAGGCAACAAGACAACTTTTGACACATCCAGAAACATGGCTGTCGCATTGACATGGATGTCCCCGCCAGCCAGAAGCAAAAATGTAGCCGGCAACAACAAAGGGGCTAATATTATGTTAAAACTAGAGACCGTTACTGACAAAGTTGTATCTGCTTTTGCTAGGAAACTCATGACATTAGAGGCCGTGCCACTCGGGCAACAGCCGACCAAGATGAGACCAGCTGCCAGAGCAGGTGGCAACCCGAGAAGTTTTGCAACGAGAAGTCCCACGATAGGCATAATTGTATAACGGAGCACAATGCCTGTGATAACATCTTTCGGCCTAGACAAGACCAACTTGAAGTCTTCAACCGTCATGGACATACCCATTCCTAGCATGATAACACCCAGTAAATAGGTTACCAAATATCCCTGTGATTTTAAAGGATCAGGGTAAATAAATGCAAGTCCTGAAAATACGATAAGCCATAAAGGAAATAGCTTAGTAATCTTTGTTGCTATTTTTTCCAAGTTATTCATGCAGCATTACCCCATCCATTAAGAGATACTTTGAATGATTTCTTAAGATATAATCCATGATTTCCTCGCCTGTATTCTTTCCATTTTACTGAATTTAGGAATTGGCTTTAGTGTCACTTTAATCCCTTTAGAATCCATAAGAATGGCATATCCTGTTGACATTCTACCTTTGATAAAATACTCAGACCCTAAATACTTAACCTTATCAAACTTCCTAAATCCTTGAATCTTTCCAGTTGGTATTCTTTGCTCTGATCTGACACCTTTTGATTGTTGGTAGTCACCATCGCAAATACACCGTTTGAATAGTATTACATTGGTTTTGAAATTAACTGCATTGCCTTGACTTGCAATAACAACGGCATCCATATGATGTTCTTTAGGTAAGTTTAATAACTGCCTATGCTCCTTGGTTACAAAACCAAAGGTTTCTTCCGCAGAAGGCAATAAGCTAAGAAGTTGAACCCTTATGCTATTCATCTGGGTAGCATGTTTTAGGTGACCTTTTGTTTTACCTCCCTTGAGCGTTATGTTTCCACTATGTAGATGGTCATGATGTGTTTTGCATAAGGTGATCAAATTACTTGATTCATCACTTCCACCATTTCGCCTGAAGACTATGTGATGCACCTCAAGTTTGCTGTCCTTTGATTTACCTTTGCAATGTTGGCAAGTGTGATTGTCTCTATCTAAGACATAGGCTTTAGTGTTAGCAAAGCCATAATTGATACCTTTCTGGTATAACCACTTATTATTCAATACAGCAGGATTCTTTAGTGCGTGTGGATCAAATGTTGCTGTTTCGAGTATTACCTTCGAGATAGGCAATATAGTTTTCACAAACTTAATTTCCTTTACATGTGACTTGATTTTGCTCGTCATGGTGGGAGAAAATCGATCCTTTTTAATGGATTTCTTTCTGTTCAACCCTCGTACTTTCCTGTATCTTGTTTTTCTGTTGCGTCTATTTCTGCGATACTTAGAACGCTGTTTCAGTTTGTCTGAAATATCATTTCTAATCTCGATTTGCGACATATAAATGACATCACCATTATCTTTAATTACTGAACTACCTATTGTACCACTCCCAGTATCGACACCTAGCGTAATATCTTGAGCGTAGTTTGTGGTCTGGTATGAAAGTTTAATGGTAAAGGGTACTTTTCTGATGCACTTTGCTTTGCCTTGTTTGAGTAATAATCTTGCGATCACCGATGTACAAGGCATTAAGGGACTTCCATCTTTGTTCACTACATAGGCCATTAGATCCATCCCTTTCAGGATGTATCCTCTCTATTAGAGAGGATACATAAATTCTCTGCACTAGGCAGGTAATGCGTATCTACACCCTACTACCATGTGTAGATTCCGTCCTCATCTCGACAAAGATAATTAGGCTTTTTGCACTCACAGCACCGGACCTTACCTCAGTCTTACTTAACTGTGAACGATAGAGCAACGGTCTGATGCGTCAACCGAAGGTATCATGACCCAACTATCGTAGTATCCGTTTCTGAATACTTTGTCTGGTGAACTTAAACTTCTCTCGAAGCTACTACCCCTTTAGGGTAGTGGTAGTTCACTAGCTCACCAGCGCCGTCAATTTAATGAACCATTCGTTCAAATTATGTGATCTTATATTTATATATCAACTTCGCCTTACTGTTCAAAATATCCTTCAAATCATATAATGAACAAAGGAGTCCTACCTCTTCGTAAAACCCACGTTGGACTATAGACTCTATGTCTGATATTCTTGCGAGTATAGATTAACTTTCGTTCGTTCCTTTGTCTTGGAAACAGTAAAGTGAACTCGTTCAACTAAAGTTGAACATCGAGACTTCGGTGGGGGAGTCTACCCCCACCGAAGCAGAGTGACGGGGTACCACTCCCACTTGTAGAAGTGGGAGTCTAAC
>DHWG01000014.1:0-409 GCA_002413075.1 Desulfosporosinus sp. UBA5188
TTATTATACCTTAGAATAGACTTGCACTACTCATAATTATTAATTATTTCTTCTTTATAAACAGTCTCTTCAGCTCGAAATAAAAAGACACCCATAGGCGTCTTTATATTTTCACTTATTAAACTTAGCCAACGCATCTGCCAGCGCCGTATTAACCAATCGACTGTCATTTTGGTGTTGTATGTAGGAGCTGACTTCTCGCTTATTCATATTCCCCTTTTCAACCTCTCTCCGTTTCGTAAAAGCCGAGAGTTTTTCACGATGCCCACAAACGCACGAAAACATTTTGTTGTCCCCCTCTCCCTTCAGCTCCAATTTCTTGTGACATTCGGGACACCTTGCGTTCGATGTTTGCGAGATTCCTTTTCTATAACCGCACTCGCGATCTTGACAGACATACATCTCGCCT
>DHWG01000014.1:608-13866 GCA_002413075.1 Desulfosporosinus sp. UBA5188
TTTCACTTGAAGAAGAAATTTGCCGCATTCTGGGCACTTATTTCTGGTCAAATTATCATGTTTAAAGGTTTGCTCACTGCCAATAACCGTTGCTACAAGCTGAGTAGCATACCCCCTAATTCCAGTCAGAAACGTTTGACTGGGTAACCGCCCTTTGCTTATCTCTGTCAATTGTTGNNCCCTTCTTGCCTTTGACTTGGAGCAGAAACTTGCCGCATTCCGGGCATTTATTGCGCGTCAAGTTGTCATGCTTAAAGGTTTGAGCACTGCCAATAACCGTTGCTACTAATTGAGTCGCATACCCTCTGATCCCGGTCATAAACGCCTGGCTGCTCGCTCGACGTTTGCTAATTTCGGTTAATTGTTGTTCCCATTTGGCGGTTAGTTCCGGCGATTTCAGTTCGACCGGAACCAAACCGATGAGTTGAATTCCCTTAGACGTGGGGATGATTTCTTTGCCCTGTCGATTCATATAAAAGGAATTAAAAAGCTTTTCAATAATTTCAGCCCGTGTTGCTGGCGTACCCAGACCGTGGCTTTGATCCATCACTTCCCTTAGCAACTGATTATCGATCAATTTCCCGGGATGTTCCATGGCCGTGAGCAAAGTGGCCTCAGTATGTCTGGCAGGTGGTTTTGTTTTACCCGTTGCTAACTGAACGGATAGGTTTTTAAGAATCTCCCCTTTACGAAGCTCTGGGAGAGTTTGTACGGAGTCTCCGTCTTCAAAATCCTCGTCTGATTTGCCAGGTCCTTCATAAACCTTCCGCCAGCCTTTGAGTCTCACGACTTTACCCTTCGCAGTGAAGATTTCGCCTTTTATTCCCACCTTCACCTGTGTTTGCTCATATTCAAATGCGGGTGAGAGTACCGCGATGAAACGTTTGACAATTAAATCATAAATTTTAAACTCTTCATCGCTAAGCCTAGAGAACGTCGCGGGTTGTTCCGTTGGGATTAAAGCGTGGTGATCCGATACTTTAGAGCCATCAACAAACCGTTTGGTGATGATCAGTTTATTTCGCAAGATGCTTCGCGCCAACTCCACATAAGGGCCCTGGGCAATGCTTTTTAGACGTTCGGGCAAAGTCGCTACGATATCTTCACTAATATGATGAGAATCAGTTCGTGGATAGGTCACTATTTTATGATTTTCATAAAGTTGTTGCATAACTGAAGAGGTCGTTTTGGCGGAGAATCCATATTTACGATTCGCATCTCGTTGTAACTCCGTCAGATCGTAGGCCAGTGGATGAAGTTCCTTCTTGGCCTCTTTTTTAACCTCCAACACTTCCCCTGTTTGTCCGGTCACTTTGGCCACCAGTTGATCTGCTTTAGTTTTATCGAAGAGTCGATTTTGGCCGTTTCTATCCTGCCAACGCAACGTCATACCAGGAGCTACGACATTTATGGACCAATAGTCTTTGGGAACAAACTGTTTAATTTCCTCCTCCCGTTCCACAACCATGGCTAGCGTCGGTGTTTGAACTCGCCCGGCAGAAAGCTGGGCATTATATTTACACGTCAAAGCTCGGGTGACATTAAGTCCGATGAGCCAGTCTGCTTCTGCACGGCATTCAGCTGCAGCATAAAGCGCTTCATACTCCCTGCCAGGTTTTAAGTTGTTAAAGCCATCCTTAATAGCTCGCTCGGTTAAAGACGAGATCCATAAACGTTTGATGGGTTTTCGCCAACCCGCTTTTATAATAATCCAGCGTGCGACCAGTTCGCCTTCCCGCCCGGCATCCGTTGCTATGATGAGGTCATCAATCTCTGGACTTCTCATCAAATTCTTAACCACCCCAAATTGTTTAGAGGTCTCTTTCATAACGACCAAGTCCATTTTTGCGGGTAGCATAGGCAGGTCTTCCATCTTCCAGGTTTTATATTTTTCGTCATAGGCTTCGGGGTCTGCCAACGTTACTAAGTGACCTAATGCCCAAACCACAATATATTTAGGCCCTACGAAACATCCATTACCCTTTTGATGGCAATTCAGAATTTTCGCCACTTCGCGGCCAACAGAAGGTTTTTCAGTCAAAACTAAGGTCTTTCCCATGTCATACATCCTATCTTTTGTAGTCATAGTCTAGTTATATATTTAGAAGATTGCTGATAAACGTCAAGGGTAATTTAATAAGGTCCTTCCCGAAGAAATGCTTCTTTCGGAAGCCTTCTTTGGTAGTTCACGATGATTACGCCCAAAGCAACAAGACCTAAAGCTATAAACATATTCAGAGTCAGATGTTCTCCGGGAATGAACAAAGCCGACAAAATAGCTCCGGAGACGGGTGTCATAAACTTATAGACACTAATTTCTCCCGCTTTATTGTATTTCAAAATAGCATACCAGAGTGAAAACGCCGTTGCGGAGAGAAAAGCGGAATAGATCAGGAGCAGCATGGCTTTGTTTGTAAAGATCATAGCCTGCGGCTTTAGCCCAGGCAAACCGACCGCTATCAGAAGCAGGGAACCTAAAAGCATTTGCCATGCCGTTAGAACAAAGGGATGAACCTCTTTCGAAATCCGTTTCGCTAAAATTGTTCCTAAAGCACTCACGAAGCCTGATAGAAGCATGAAGCCTTCACCCTTCCAGGAGAAATCGAAGTTGAAATGTTGTCCAGAATTGATCATGATAATGCCCGAAAAGCCTGCAATCAAGCCGATAATCTTACGCCAATCTAGCCGGTCATCCACATAAATAAAGTGGGCTAAGACAACCACAAAGAAGATACCCGCCGAGGATAAAATAGCGGCTTTCATCCCGGTGGTATGAGCCAATCCATTATAGAAAAAGAAGTACTGCAAACTGATTTGCAGCAAACCCAGCAGAAATAGCTGAGGCAATATCTTCCGCTGAACCTTTGCCGACTGACGAATACCTATGACAAGTAGAAGGAAAATAAGTAAAGATGACAGGAAAAAACGTATTCCGGCTAGTACAATGATTGCAGATCGGTCGTCCGGGGAAATGCCGAGCTCTACATAACTTACTTTCAAGACTGGGAAGGCGCTTCCCCAAAGCACCGCACAAAACAAGGCAATAATAACAACCCAATATTTATTGGTTAAATATTGGCCGAGACCGTGTTTTCTTTTTTCTGAAACCGAGTTCATAGTCATTTCCTTTCAACGGTGATTCTTTCTATTGTTAAATTCTAATGCTTAAAGGAGAATTGGTCAAATCAATTGATAGTTTACTAGCCAGTTCGCACACGTTCTCGAGGGGCACGATTGATCGTGCCCCTCGAGAACGTGTCTGTCTAAACAATGCGGACAACTAAGATACGGCGCAGAAACAGAACCATCGCTAGGTCCTGATAAGTTCCAAAATCAAGGTTCCTGATGTCCGCTTAGCAAGTTGCCCAAGGAAAGTTCATTGTCCTTGGCTTCATAGGAATTGGTGAAGAAGCCGTCTCCCAATTCGCTTTTCAGTTCTAGAAAGGCATCCACAACCTTTAGATCAAAGTGTGTTCCACGACAGCGAACTATTTCAACGACAGCCTTATCGATCGGCCACCCCTGTTTATAGGGACGAGTCGAAAGCATCGTATCTAAGGCATCACACAAAGCTACAATACGAGATTCAATGAGAATTTCTTCCGCTTTGAGCTGATTAGGATAGCCCCCTCCGCTGTATTGTTCGTGATGTTGGATAATTATTTTGGCTACTCTTTCCATACCCTTATTACTCTCCAGGATCTTATAACCAATCAGGGAATGGCCCCTGATTACTTTAAACTCATCCTCAGTAAGTTTTCCTGGCTTTTGCAAAATTGCTTCGCAAATTCCTAACTTACCAATATCATGAAGCAAGGAGCCTCGTTTCAAATCATACATCTCTTCAGTCGTAAAATTAAGTTTCGCACCAATAGCGGTAGCATATTTGGCTACAGTGAGAGAATGCCCTAGTAAACTGTTCTCCCGAGCATCGATTATGTGAGACAGAGTTATAAGGAGCTGCTCATTATTATCTTTTAATAACTCGTTATAGTCTTGAAGTTGGGCGTACTGAGTTTCCTTGTCTTTAACAAAAAGATACATATTATACCGCATAAGGAGTAGAGGGAGAACAAAACCCAAAAGACCAAATAAGTGAAATTCGTTATATGTTGCTGCCAGTATCCAGCCTACAAAGGCAACGAGCACATAACTGACAAGGACCCACTCCAATGATTTTCTCCATATTGTAAACAATTTTATATGAGAACTGATAGACACAATAATAGAAACAGATAATATGTCTAACAAAACAAATGCAGAAATAGTAAAAAGCATAGGTAAAATATTTTCCGTGCACAATAATACTCCATTTTTCAGATGCAGTGAATTCCAAACTAAAAAAGTAATATATGTAACATTAATGGTTTCAGTAAGATTGAAAATAAACTTAAATGGTGACACTATTCTTGGAAATATGACTATTGAAAGTCCATAACAGAATGCAAATAACAAGAGCTCCAGTGGGTTAAACAACATAACTGCAGCCAGTATAATTGCTGACCCAGCCGAAACATTCATTTCCTGTTCATTAACACTAAAAGCTTTTAATCGTAGAATTTCAAACATACTCCCGAAAACTATAAAAGGTATTAATCGAGAGAAAAGTATGCTACTAGGGGAATTCTTAAGGACATAATAAAAAATTATGCTTGTAAGCATAACATGAAAGGCTATATATACTTTGGCCATTGCTGTTAACTTATTCAGTGTATGACCCCCCTAAAACGTTAGTAGAAAGCAGTCCTTCAGACTGCTTTCTACTCGTATTAATAGGCAGCTTAACTAACTATTCCAGAATTCGGTCCAAGATAGCTTCGTCCAAGACAACTTCGTCCAAGATAGCTTCGTCCAAGATAACTTCGTCCAATCAATCGCTGAACCACTATCCACCATATAGGAAGACATTGGCCACGAGTTATTATACTGAGGAAGTTCAGCCAACTTCTTATCATCTTTCGCTATCTCTACTGCTTTTTTAGCATTAATGACGCCAGCTGTATCCGTCATATTCTTGTACGGAACGTCTGTCGCCAGTAAAATCGATTTGATTTGATTGGGTGTCAATACTGGATTGGCCTCCAGCATGAGGGCAATCGTACCGCTAACCATCGGTGCGGCCATTGACGTTCCACTCATTTGAAGATAGTTTTTGTTGATAACTGCCTCTGGATGTTCGATCGCTAAAATCGCATCGCTCTTTGACACGAGGGAAATAATATCCGTTCCCGGTGCTGTGACCTCAGGTTTGAGAACTCCCTGAGCTGTGAAGCCATGCTTAGACCATTGCGCGAGTTCAGATTCTCTAGCCGTCTCTTGCCCCTTGCCATCAATCGCTCCTACCGTAATAATATAAGGATCGTTTGCAGGCGCATAGTCAATATCGGTGGGATTGATCCGATCGTTCCCTGCAGCCGCAACAACGGTAATTCCATTGAGCCAAAGCTGTTCAACGGCTGCGCTTAGGGGGCTGTCTATATAGGACCCAGCAGTAGAAGATGAAACGGAGAGGTTTACGACCTTTATATTATAATCATCTTTATGCACATAAACCCACTGCAAACCTAATAATAAGTCGATTTCAGATAAGTTACCCTGATCGTCCCCTAATTTAACATTAATCAAATTGGCTTCAGGAGCTATCCCGGTAACTTCATTCATTCCTTTGCCATTTATGATACCTGCCACATGGGTTCCATGTCCATACAAATCATCTGGTGTTGTCGCCTTGGGATTGATTGCTATAGACCGAACAACATTTAAGCTAGATTTACTAAAGGAATCCGATCCAACGCCACTGTCCAACACAGCGATGGTCACACCCTTTCCCTTCTCTCTGACATCGTCGGCTTCTACAATTTCCCGGTAATCGTTCTCTAATTTTGCAGGACGAGTAAATAGGTTTTTCTCCCCTATTTTCAATGTTTCCCCTAAGTCCTCAGTCATTTTAACTGAGTGGCTTATAGAATAGCGTAAGACACCCTCTTGTTGACCCAATTTCATCAATGAATCTGTCGGAACCTTTGCAACGAATCCGTTAATTATTGGGGTCTCTGCAACAAGTGTTCCTCCCACCGACTGCAGTAACGCCACCGTGGGACTTCCTGGCAGTTTTTGAACAATAACTTCAACAGTTTTCGGTTTAGAATATTGACTCTCCGAAGTGATCATGTTGGATAATTTAGGAGCACCTATGAGGGTTGCTAACAAGAGACAGCCAATACTTGCTATCACTTTTCTTCTATGTTTCAAAGACAACTCACCTCCAATAAATTTATTCGAATATTTTGACATTTCTTTTCAAAACCTAGTTCCTTCTGCTACTATCGTAGTATTATAATAATACTACTTTGAGGCTAGGATTGTATAGATACCCAGGAAAAATAGGGACAAACGGAACCCCATGGGGGTTCCGTTTGTCTTAAATATCCTTTAAATATTCCATATCATCAATGATCGACAATGTTGCTGGATTTTGGATGACGTCTACCCACTGTCCGTTCGTCAGTTCCTTTAGCTCATCAATGTTTAACTTAATTGCCGTATTGGGTGCACCCGCTGCCGGAAAAACATGACTATATAATTGCAAGGAATAATCAAGATAAATAGGAATGGTTTGTTTTAAACCAAAAGGGCATACCCCACCAACAGGATGCCCCGTTACCTCCATAACTTCTATGGCTTCAGGCATTTTGGCCTTAGCTTTAAAGAGATCTTTAAACTTCCTGTTATCTAAACGTTGATCCCCAGCCATGAGGATCATCACAAAGTCTTCTTTAAGTTTGAACAGCAATGATTTGGCAATTTCTCCAGGGTTAACACCCAAGGCCTCAGCCGCTTTAGCGACCGTGCTTGTATCCCCAAAGGTTAATATTTTGATGTTTTTTTCACGTTGTTTTAGAAAGGCTTCGACCATTTCAACCGACATATTGACCTCCTATTTTGCGAATCAGGTTTATTGGTTAATGATTGCAAGACATAAATCTTCGTTTAAAGCTATTATTGCCTTTTTATACATTTTTCTATCAATAACAAATTGCATATTCACTTGCCGTAGAGATTGTGATATACATTTGATATTAATATTATTTTTAGCTAAAGCATTGGCGGCTCTGGCTAGAATTCTGGGCATAGCAATATTGGATCCAATCACACATACGATAGCTGCCCGCTGAACTGTAACCGTCTGATAGTCTGCTTCGAGTTCAGACACTACCTCGTCATTGAGATCCGATTCCCATATAATCAGCGAGATGCTATTCGCGTTCGTAGTTTTCATAATGTAACTAATATCATGACTCTGGAATTTCTTCATAATATTCAAATCAAATCCGGTTTCCCCTACCATTGATGTATCATGAATTTCCAAGACCACGATCTTATCCGAACCAGCAATAATTTCAATCTTTGCTTGGGGACCAATATAATCGTTGGAGATAACCGTTCCAGGGTGATCCGGTTCAAACGTATTCTTGATACGAAGATTGATCCCAGCCATTTCTAACGGTTTTGAAGCATTCGGATGAATCGCCTCCATGCCAATGTCTGCAAGTTGGTCCGCGACGTCATAATTCGTCCTGCCGACGACAATCGTTTTGTCCACGCCCACGATTTTAGGATCCGCGGAGGATAAATGATATTCTTTGTGAATAATAGCTTCATTTGCGTCAAGATGCGTGGCAATTTTTGAAAAGGTTATGTCTGAATAACCCCTTTGATATTCCCGCATAATTCCTTCAATCCCCTTTGTATAGCCCGTGGCAACAAGTATCGCCTCCTGGGGATTTACGGATCTGAAGGATTTCTCAATCCGTTCGCTGATCGAAAGTTGTTTAGAATCACGGAAACCCGTGAGATCCACGAGTTCAGAGAGAATACCGTTATGACGAAGTATGTTAACCGTATTGAAGGCTGAATGAGCTTCTCCAATGGAGGCCAGCAACTCCCTAGCCGCCGAGAAAATACTGTCTCGACCGACATAACCAGAGGCGAGGATATCTTCCATGCTATTTAGATAGGCCTTTGTTTGCATGATTCGTTCAATTAAAAATTCACGAGCTACTTTTTCATCCAAGCCAATGTCAGCAAACGACGCATTTATTTTCAGGGCCTCGCTTAGCAGGTGATCAATGGACGTTTCATAATCTTCGCCCTTAATAAAATGTTGATAGATCCCCGGATCTTTAGTTTTTTTATCTTCAAGGAGCATATTAGTAACCCCTGCATAGGCAGAGACAACAAAGACTCTCCCATAACGAAACCGTTTGGAACCTGGATACCCTATAATATTGTTCAGTACATTGTGAAATTGGACCATTGACGTTCCACCAATTTTTTCAACAGTAAGCATAATTGAATTTATACCCCTCTTCTAGCATTTTTCCCCTATACACTATTATTCGGCAAAATTCATTAAATTCCTCCATTTCTATGTAATTTCGCGTTATATTGTACATGTAGGAGGAACCTTTGTCTCTGGAGACAAGAATTCAGGCTGGAAAACGAGGGGCTGTAACAAACTTTTTCTTAGTTTGTTACAGCCCCTCTTCAACTGCCATGGCTTAATCGAACTTAATACTATTCTGTACTAAACGATCGACTTGAATTAGCTAACGAGAAGAGTGGGTTCTGTAAATAATCTATAGGATATAGATCATCCCTTGCTGAGATGAGTGCCATAATCTTACCAACTTGGGAAACTGGATCAATGGATATGATAATATAAACATCTTTTTCTGAGGTTAAAGGATAAATAATATTGTTTTTATTGAGAACATCAAGGTACGCGTCCAAGGTTAGGACTCTAAAATCACGGTTACGCCAGCGTATATCGTAAAGTTTAAAAGCTTGATGTGCCACTAAAGGCAAGAGCATTTCTTCCGTCAAATAGAGTTCGATTCCCATCATATAGCCTTCACTATCTAGATCATTCCAATATTCACAATGAAAGGCATTATCGACCGCCTCTCTATACGTCTTAGTCGCCAAACGCATTTGACTTAAACTATGACCCATGCCCAGCCATTTGATCCTCGGGATGCTAAGACTTTTTATATCGTAGTATAGTCCGATATCACTTTTCTCGAGGGTGTACTCAGTAGTTGTCTCATTTGGCATTAAATATATGTAGCCCATTTGCATGTTGTTATCGCAGGTAATAAGCACGGAACATCCCCCCACTCTGTATTATTGACGCTTCTCTAACATAGTAACCTTCTACAACTATGTTTAGTTTTCCTGCTATCCTGTATTAATACAATCTCCTACAACGCTCAAACATTAAATATTACTTCCTTATCCCTTTGAAATGGACTAATAACCCTCAACTGTGATATTCTTAATAGATATCCTTCATAGAATAATGGCAACAAAAGGAGTATTTCATGCCTCGCTTTAACATAACTGATCAACAAATTCTCGATCTTTCAGATAATGACCTTGTCTATAAAAAGGGTTTTTCCTATTACACAGCCGGTAGGGTTAGGAATTTCACTTTCTCTCCGGATAAAGGACTGGTCATAGCTAATGTCATAGGTGGTTTGCGTTATTCCGTTCAGGTTGCTTTTGAACAAGATAGTTCTGTACGCTCCTACCGCTGCACTTGCCCAACCTTTACAGACAGCCCTGGAGCCTGCAGACATGTCATAGCCGTCTTGAAAGCAGCTCAGGATAAATTGCCTACTGCTTGGCCTGTTCCTGTCGTCTCTAACCGCGTTGTGGAAGATCTCTTGGAGGTATTTTCTAATCATCACCAAGAAATCCCCCAAGAAGAGGTCACCCTCGAAGTGGAGCTCCAAATTCTTCCTGGCCATCGGGTTTCTGCTCAAATGCAACTCAAGCTGGGTCTCCAGCGTCTCTATGTGGTCAAGGATATTGAGCAATTCATTGGCTCAATAAAAACAGGGCGCTCACTCGAATTCGGCAAACAATTTACGTTTGAACCTTCGCGTCAGTCCTTTAAGGAAGAAGATCGACCGCTCATCTCCATGCTCACTGAAATGTTTGAGCAACATACAGCCTTAAATGAAATGCAAGGACCCTTCTATACCACAAACCTCCTATGCCAAAAATCTGTGCCTCTGAGTGGTTATTACCTGACTAAATTTCTGGATGCCTTAGGGGCCAAAGTGTTTCATTGGGGCATCAGCACCGCCCCCCTACTTCCCACCCAAATTGACCGCCAAGGGCTACCTATGGAGTTTTCCCTACAAGCCCAAGGTCAAGACCTCACGCTGGCCCTAGAAAGTGACGAAGTACCTCTCCAATTGACTTCTGATGGCAATTACTACGCCTATCAGCAAACCATTTATCTCGCTTCCCCGACCCAACAAAGCCTTCTTCCCCCGATACTAAGGGCTCTCAATAAGGGATCTGACACCAATCTGGTCATTCCAGCGGCACAGAAGGAGTTCTTCGCATCGGAGGCTCTGCCTTTGCTCGGAAAATTGGGCCAGGTATCGATTGACCCAACTTTAGAAGAAAAATTTAACCAAGAAACCTTACGTGCAAGTATCTATTTTGATCGTGCTGAAGATATGGGCATCACAGCTAGGTTGGAATTTCACTATGGGGATACCGTCATTAATCCCTTTGCCTCGACTCGGGAAAACCTCAATAATTCAGTGGACAGCACGGTAATCCTCATCCGCTCAATAGACCAAGAGAGAAAAATCTTAAACATCCTTGAACAAGCCGATTTTATTGTTTCCAAAGGCCAAATTCACCTTGAAGATGACGATAAAATTTTTGAATTTACGGTCACTTGGCTTCCTCAACTAAGACTGCTGACCGAGCTGTACTACTCAGATCAATTCAAAGTCAAAATCAGAACCTCTACCACGTTCTCAGGTGAAGTTCGTTTAGATGAAACCTTGAATGTCTTAGAAGTTTCCTTCCAATATAACGATATTGAGCAAGATGAATTGACGGATATTTTCCAATCCCTCAAATTAAAGAAGAAATATCACCGCCTCCGTGATGGCTCTTTCCTAGATTTAAACCAGACCGAGCTGACTTCTGTTGCGCAACTTCTCGACTACCTGGACCTTGACGCAGAAGATCTGAACACTAAACTGCTCAATTTACCTAAATACCGAGCGATGTATCTCGACAGCTTTTTACGTGAAGCGAACCTTCCGGGAGTGCATCGCAATAAAGCCTTTAAGCAACTAGTCCAAAGTATCCTCGAACCTCAAGATGGGGAGTTCGAAATACCTGTGTCGCTAGAGCATGTGTTAAGGGATTACCAGAAGACCGGCTTTAAATGGTTAAAAACGCTCGCTTCGTTTGGCCTAGGTGGCATTCTGGCGGATGATATGGGATTGGGCAAGACCTTACAGGTTCTTTCCTTTATTCTATCTGAAAAGCCGAAAGGCCTCGGACCCGCGTTGGTCATCGCCCCCACATCGCTGCTCTATAACTGGCAAGAGGAAGCCAAGAAATTCACCCCCAGCCTGCAAGTTCTCGTTGTAGAAGGCACCCCTCAGGAACGACATGCCCAACTCTCCGATATGGAAGAGCAATGGGACCTTGTGGTCACTTCCTACCCCATCCTGCGACGGGATATCGATAAATTTGCTGAGTTTAAGTTTTCCTACTGCTTCTTAGACGAGGCTCAACACACCAAAAACCCGCAAACCCTCAATGCTAAATCTGTCCAGCAAATTCAAGCTAAGGGCTATTTTGCGCTAACGGGGACGCCGATCGAAAACTCGCTTTCTGAGCTTTGGTCCCTCTTTAATTTCATCATGCCAGGCTATCTTCTCTCCCACCAAGAGTTCCGCAAGAAATATGAAATCCCGATTATCAAAGGAGACGACGCTAAACCTCTGGCGGAATTAAGTCGTCATGCCAACCCCTTTATTCTACGACGACTTAAGAAAGATGTCCTCAAAGAGCTACCCGACAAAATTGAAACGCTTCTAAGTGCGCCTTTGACGGAAGACCAGAAAAAGTTATACCTAGCCTATTTACAGGAAGCGAAAGGAAAATTAGCCCAGGAAATTGTCACCGTTGGTTATAATAAAAGCCATATGAAAATCCTCGCTGCCCTGACTAGACTGAGACAAATCTGCTGTCATCCGGCCATGTTCTTGGAGAATTACACAGGGGAGAGCGGCAAGATGTTACTCTTACAGGAAATCCTCACAGATGCTCTCCAGAGTGGTCATCGGATCCTGCTTTTCTCCCAGTTCACGACAATGTTAGACATCATCCAGAACTACCTAAACTCAGAGAGTATAGAGCATTTCTATCTTTCGGGTTCAACCAAAGCGATTGACCGCGTAAAAATGGCCAACGCCTTCAATGAAGGGGCTGGGAAAGTATTCCTGATCTCTTTAAAGGCGGGGGGCACAGGATTAAATCTGACCGGAGCTGACATGGTGATTCACTACGACCCTTGGTGGAACCCCGCTGTGGAAGATCAAGCCACCGACCGTGCCCACCGCATCGGCCAAAAAAACGCCGTACAGGTTATCAAACTCATTACTCAAGGAACTGTCGAAGAGAAAATTAATGCCTTGCAAGCCCGCAAAAAGACGCTCATCGACAGTGTCATTCAACCGGGGGAAACTCTGCTCTCTAAGTTATCAGAGCAAGAACTGAGAGAAATTTTTGATTTAAATTAAGCCCATAAAAAAGCAGGACTGAGGCTCGGTCCCGCTTTTTTATGGGTCTTAGATATCCGAAATTCCGCATTTACAGCCAACACAAGGGCACGATGCATCGCGCCCTTGTGTTGGCACAAATCTTAAACCTTAAACTTGGCAACCGCACTCAGGAGTCTTTCCCCAAGCCTAGCGAGTGCCTCTGCCGATTGACTGACTGAGACCATCGTAGCGGCTTGTTCCTCGGATGCAGCGGCAACCTCTTCCGAACTGGCAGCCGTTTCCTGAACAATCACGCCAATGCTCTCCACGGATTGAACGGCTTCGTTGGTCCCTAAGGCCATTTGCTGAGAGGCAGCAGTCACGAGCTGAATTTGGTCAACGACCGTATTGACCTCATCGACAATAGTTCGGAAGGAATTTCCTGCTAAATTAACGGCCTGCACTCCTGCTGCCACTTCACCCTTTCCTTTTTCCATCACTGCGACCGCATCATCAGTCCCTTGTTTAATATTACCAATTAGGGTTGCGATCTGTGTTGCTGACGTCGACGATTGTTCTGCCAGCTTACGAACCTCCTCGGCAACAACCGCGAAACCTCTCCCCTGTTCTCCGGCACGGGCAGCCTCAATCGCTGCATTCAAGGCCAA